>JBFKAF010000375.1:0-4073 GCA_041621735.1 Pseudomonas sp. | reverse complement strand
TCGCTGAAAATCTGTTTGGCCAGGCTGACGGCGGCAAAGGCCACGGACACCGGGTTCTCGCCGATGGCGGTATCGGTGCGCACCTGTTTGGCGGTGCTGAAGGTCGCCTGAAACAAGCGCCCCAGCAGCGGGCCCAGGGTGCCGGCCTCACGGGCCACGGCGTAGGCGGACTTCATCTGGCCGAGAATCTGCGGCTCGCCGAGCACCATGGAATCCAGCCCGGAGGCCACGCGCATCATGTGACGCACCGCTGCGTCGTCCTGGTGCACATAGGCGCAGGCGCGCAAGTCGTCGAGATTGAGCTGGTGATAGTCGGCCAGCCAGGCCAGCACGGCATCGGCGGTCAGGCTGTCCTGCTCCAGATACAGCTCACTGCGGTTGCAGGTCGAGAGGATCGCCGCCTCGCGGCTCGCCGTGCGCTGACAGAGCAGTTGCAAAGCCTCAACCAACTGCTCTGGAGTGAAGGCCACACGTTCGCGGACATCCACCGAGGCGGTCTTGTGGTTGATACCGAGGGCAATAAAGGCCATGCAGGGTCGCTGACAGGAAAGATAAGCGGGCAATTGTCCTACTTCGCCAAGGCGAGAACAACCACCGCCGATTATTGTCCCACTTGTCGAGCGCCCCCGCCAATCAGCTATCGCGCCTTGCCCCATGGGCTTGCCCTACGGCTTGTGTCATGATGCCCCGACCGCAGGTTAGTCGTCTTTTTCTCTATGAATAGATCCTTCGCGTTGCTGACCGCCCTGGCGCTGCTAAGCGGCTGTCAAACTTTCACCGCTTCCACACCGGACGGCACACCACCGGTCGAGGAAGCCGCCTCTTCGGCGCAAGCAGCGCAGCCGCAGGTCTATAGCTCGTTCAGTCAGGAAACCCTGTTGGCGCTGCTCACGGCCGAGTTGGCCGGGCAACGCAACCGCTTCGACATCGCCCTCGGCAACTATGTACAGCAGGCCAACGCGACCCAGGACGCCGGCGTCGCCGAGCGCGGCTTTCGGATTGCCGAATACCTCGGCGCCGAACAGGCGGCACTGGATACCGCGTTGATCTGGGCGACCAATGCTCCCGACAGCATCGACGCCCAGCGCGCCGCGGCGGTGCAACTGGCGCGAGCGGGGCGCTATGACGAATCCATGAGCTACATGGAAACAGTCCTGCAACGCCAAGGCGATACCCACTTCGACTTCCTCGCCCTGTCTGCCGCGGAAACCGACCCGGATACCCGTGCGGGCCTGCTGCAGAGCTTCGACCGACTGCTGGCGAAGTACCCGAGCAACGGCCAACTGTTGTTCGGCAAGGCGGTACTTCTGCAGCAGGACGACCGCCCGGAAGAGGCCCTCGAGCTGCTCGAAGCGCAACCGGCCGACACCCGCGAAGTGGCACCGCTGTTGCTGCATGCGCGCCTGCTGCAAAGTTTGAAGCGCGGCGACCAAGCCTTGCCGCTGCTGGAGAAAGGCATTCGTCAGCACCCGGACGACAAACGCTTACGCCTGACCTACGCACGCCTGCTGGTCGAACAAGACCGCCTGGACGACGCCAAGGGCGAGTTCGCCTCGCTGGTGCAACAGTTCCCCGAAGACGACGACCTGCGTTTCTCCCTCGCCCTGGTCTGCCTCGAAGCCGAAGCCTGGCGCGAAGCCATCGTCTACCTGGAAGAACTGGTCGAACGTGGCAGTCATGTCGATGCGGCGCACTACAACCTGGCTCGCGCCTACGAGGCATTGCAGCAACCGGAAAGCGCGCTGATCGAATACCAGCTGGTCGGCCCGGGTAACGATTTCCTCCCGGCTCAGGCGCGCCAGACTGACTTGCTGCTCAATAGCCAACGCTTCGACGAAGCCAACACACGCCTGGCCAGCGCCCGGGAAAATCAACCCGACTACGCCATCCAGCTCTACCTGATCGAAGCGGAAGCGCTGGCTAAGCAGCAACAGCATGAGCGCGCCTGGCTGTTGATCCAGCAAGCACTGGAACAATTCCCCGACGATCTCAACCTGCTCTACACCCGCGCCATGCTCGCGGAGAAACGCGACGACCTGGAGCAACTGGAGCAGGATCTGCGTTTTATTCTTGAGCGCGAACCAGACAACACCATGGCGCTCAATGCACTCGGCTACACCCTGGCCGACCGCACTACGCGTTACAGCGAGGCGCAAGCCCTGATCGAGCAAGCCCTGCAACTCAACCCGGACGACCCGGCGACCCTCGACAGCCTCGGCTGGGTCAACTATCGCCTGGGCAATCTGGAAGAGGCCGAGCGCCTGCTGCGCCAAGCACTGACACGCTTCCCCGACCATGAAGTCGCCGCTCACCTCGGCGAAGTGCTGTGGGCCCGAGGCAAACAGCGGGAAGCCCGAAAAGTCTGGGCCAGCGCACTCAAACAACAACCCGACAGCCCCATTTTGCGCAGCACCCTGCTGCGCCTGACCGGATCAGAGACGCCTTGATGCTTGTGCGCCCGCTTATCGTTATCAGCCTGATCGTCCTGCTCGCCGGCTGCTCCAGCCTGACTTCCCGCGAAGCGCTTGAAGGCCAGGGCGACTCCACCCTCTGGCAGGCACACAAACAACAAGTCGGCAGCCTCGACGCCTGGCAGATTAGCGGCAAGGTCGGTATTCGTGCGCCGAAAGACTCCGGCAGCGGCACCCTGTTCTGGCTGCAGCGTCAGGACTATTACGACATTCGCCTGTCCGGCCCCCTCGGCCGTGGCGCCGCACGCCTGACCGGCCGCCCCGGGGCCATTCTGCTGGAAGTAGCCAACCAGGGCCGCTATCAATCGACATCCCCCGAAGCCCTGTTGCAACAACAGCTCGGGCTTAACCTGCCGGTCTCGCACCTGCTCTGGTGGATTCGCGGCCTGCCTTCGCCCAACAGCAAGAGCCGCCTGACCCTGGATGGCGACAGTCGCCTCGCGCAACTGCGCCAGGACGGTTGGGAGGTCGACTACCTGAGCTACGCCGAACAGAACGGTTTCTGGCTGCCCGAACGCCTCAAGCTCAACGGCCACGACCTGCAAGTCACCCTGGTCATCAAGGACTGGCAGCCGCGTCAGCTTGGACACTAATGACCAAGCAACTGCTGACCTTGCCGGCGCCGGCCAAACTCAACCTGATGCTGCACATCCTCGGACGCCGCGCAGATGGCTATCACGAGCTGCAGACCCTGTTTCAGTTTCTCGACCATGGCGACGAGCTGACCTTTGCCCTCCGCGCAGACGGCCAGATTCACCTGCACACGGATATTCCCGGTGTGCCACATGACAGCAACCTGATCGTCCGCGCAGCCCGCCAGCTGCAGCAGCAAGCCAACTGCTTGCTGGGCGCCGACATCTGGCTGGACAAGCGCCTGCCCATGGGCGGCGGTATCGGCGGCGGCAGCTCGGACGCGGCCACCACCCTGCTCGGCCTCAACCACCTCTGGCAACTTGATTGGCCCGAAGATCGCCTGGCAGAGCTGGGGCTCAGCCTAGGCGCCGATGTACCGGTCTTCGTGCGAGGTCGCGCCGCATTTGCCGAAGGCGTCGGCGAAAAACTCACCCCCATCGAACTCAGCGAGCCCTGGTTCCTCGTGGCAATTCCGCAAGTCCTTGTCAGCACAGTGGAAGTTTTCTCCGACCCTGAGTTGACACGCGATACGCCGCCCATTAAAGTTCGCAGCCTTCTTGAGGGGGGCGGTCATAACGACTGCCAGCCGGTGGTTCAGAAGCGTTACCCAGAAGTTCGTAACGCTTTGATCTTACTGAACAAATTTGTTCAGTCCAGATTAACCGGCACTGGAGCTTGTGTGTTTGGGAGCTTCCCAAACAGGGACGATGCTGATAAAGTCGCCCGCCAACTTCCGGCCACTTTGCCGAGTTTTGTCGCTCAGGGTCGCAACATCTCGATGTTGCACCGCAGGCTCGAAATACTGGCCAAGAAGTGAATGCGCAAGAGTTAGTTATACGCTGTAGGGGCGTCGCCAAGCGGTAAGGCAGCAGGTTTTGATCCTGCCATGCGTTGGTTCGAATCCAGCCGCCCCTGCCATTAACGCCTTCGGGCGCTTGTATGACTAAAAGCATTCGGGACAAACACGAT
>JBFKAF010000374.1:0-4088 GCA_041621735.1 Pseudomonas sp. | reverse complement strand
GATGTCGCACATACAGGCCAGGTCCAGCCCGGCGCCGATGGCCGGGCCGTTGACCGCGGCGATGACCGGGATATCCAGCTCGTAGAGCGCCAGCGGAATGCGCTGGATGCCATCGCGGTAGGTATTACGCAATTCATACGGCGAACCGGCGAAGATGCCGCCGCGCTCGCGCATGTCCTTGACGTTGCCACCGGCACAAAAGGCGCTACCGTTGCCGGTAAGCACCATCACTCTCGCCGAACGATCGCGGCGCAGTTCGGCACAGAGATCCACGAACTCCTGGATCTGTTCCGGTGAAGTCAGCGCGTTGCGGGTTTCCGGGTGGTTCATGCGCACGGTGACGATGCCGCCATCGCGCTCGATCTGCAGGAAGGGGCTCATGCCGATTTCCTCTCAAGAGTACATAGCTGTTGATTGGCGTGGTCGGTCAATAGCGCCCAGTAGCCTTCGCCACCAGCGCCGCAGACCATCTGGCCGATGCGCTGGCTCCACAGGCTCGCCGAACCGAATTCGCTGCGCCAAGCCCACAGCCGTCGCGACAACAGATGCAGCGAGTACTCCTGGGTGAAACCGATGGCGCCGTGCACCGAATGCGCGATGCCAGCGCCAACGCTGGCGGCTTCCGCGGTACTGACCTTGGCCGCGGCGATGGTCAGGGTGGCGAAAAGCGTATCCGACTCGGCGAAGGCGGCTTCCGCGGCAATACCCGCCGCCGCGGCCTGTTCGGCGAACACCGCCAGCTGCTGCTGAATCGCCTGGAAGGCCCCGATAGCTCGGCCGAACTGGGTGCGCTCGCTGGCATAAGCCGAGGTCATATCCAACAGGGCATGCAAGGCGCCGGCGATCTGCGCCGAACGCAGCAGTGCGCCGCCCAACTGCAACACCTCGACCGACAGCGATGCGGGCAATGGCGCAGAGGCCAGCACCCGGGCACCGGTGAAGTGCAGGCTGTCGCGCGGTTCACCGGCCACGTTCAGGCTCAATGTCTGGCTGGCAGCACTCTCGGTGGACAACAGCACCACGCTCGGCGTCGCGCTGTTGCGATCGGCGATGGCCACCAGGCTTTGTGCGTGCCGGCCCCAGGGCACGTCATGCAACACCCCAACCACGGCACCATCGCGCAGGCTCAGATTGGCCTCAGCGGCGAAGCTGAGAATGCCGGCCTGAGGCTCGAGGCCGGCCTTGCCGAGCAGCCAGTTGCCCAACAGGGCCTCACCCAGCGGGATAGGTGCGGCAAAGCGACCCGCCGCGCGGGCCAGCACGTAGAGATCGGCCCAGCCGGCCTCGGCACCGCCCAGGGATTCCGGCACGGCCGCCAGGGTGAAGCCGGAAGCTTCAACAGCCGCCCAAAGTTCGGCCGGCCACTCCCCGCCTTCGCAGCCAAGCACGTATTCCGGCGTGGCCAGGTCGGCGAGCAGACGCTCGATAGTCGATTCGAATAGCTCTCGCATAATTATCGCAACCCCATGCCGCGCGCGATGATGCCGCGCAGGATTTCGCGGGTGCCTCCACGCAGTGAGAAAGACGGTGCCATCTGGGTCAGGTAGGCGAGAACCTGGGCATGCTCGCTGCCGCCCTCCTGACGAGGCTCGGCCTCCAGCAGCAGTTGCGCGACCTCGGGAATTTCCTGTTCGAACAGGTTGCCCAAGTCCTTCACGCAGGAGGCGGCCCAGGCCGGGTGTTCGCCCGCCGCCAACTGTGCGGTGACCGACAGCGACATGTTGCGCAGGGTCAGCAGTTTGGCGCTGAGACGGCCGATTTCACGGCTCTGCAAGGCGTCGGGCTGACGACCCACGGCGCTGATCAGCGTCTTCAGCAGCTCGATGCAACTGAGGAAGCGCTCCGGACCGCTGCGCTCGAAGGCCAGCTCGGCCGTTACCTGATCCCAGCCTTTGCCTTCGGTGCCGATCAAGGCCTCGGCATCGAGTTGCACGTTGTCGAAGAACACCTCATTGAAATGCTCGCCGCCAGCCAGATCGCGAATCGGCCGAATGGTGATGCCCGGCAGGCGCAGGTCGACGATGAACTGCGACATGCCCTCGTGGCGTGCGGCCTGCTTTTCGCCGGTACGCACCAGGGCAATCATGAAGTGCGCATGCTGGGCATTGGTAGTCCATACCTTCTGCCCGTTGAGCAACCAGCCAGCATCGTTACGGCTGGCCGAGGTCTTGATCGAGGCCAGGTCGGAACCGGAGTTCGGTTCGCTCATGCCGATACAGAAGTAACTCTCGCCCCGGCAGATCGGCGGCAAATAACGCTGCCGCTGAGCTTCGCTGCCAAAACGATTGATCAACGGCCCGCTCTGCCGGTCGGCAATCCAGTGCGCCGACACAGGCGCGCCGGCGGCCAGCAGCTCCTCGATGATCACGTAGCGGGCAAACGGCCCTGCAGCCGCGCCGCCGTACTGCTCGGGCAGCGCCATGCCGACCCAACCCTGGGCACCGAGCTTGCGGCTGAAGGCCGCGTCGAAGCCCATCCAGGACTGCGCCCTGGCGGTTGTCGGGTAATCGCCGAGATTGTTCTGAAGGAATTCCCGCACCTCGTAGCGAAGTGCCTCCGCCTCGGCGGGAATTCTGCTGTAGGTGAACTGGGTGATAGACATGTGCGCTCTCTAAACTGGGCACGAGGCCCGGTCGCCATGCGGCGACCAGGCAAGCCGATGCTGTCAGCCCTCCCGCTTTGGAGCAGCGGGAGGGGCTCCGCCAGTGGCCTGTTTGGTTAATTCAATTAACCCATTAACCGCACAGGCACTAGACCTTAAAGCGCAGTACCGGCGTCGGCCTTCTCGAACATCGCATTGATGTCGCCCGAGGTGACCGGCTTGCCGTCGTTGCGCCCATGGTCGGCACCGCCGAGACCCAGTGCAGGCTCGATGCTGACATGCGTCGCCTTGGCCCGTAGCGCGGCAACGGTGCAGTTCTCGCGACCGTGGATGGAGAACGGATCGAAGGAGAACTCACGCATGGCATTGAGGTGAGTAACCTTGTCGATGGTCTCCTTGGACAGGTGCTGCAACCCTTCCCAGGCGGATTCTGGCGAATTCGGCCAGGTGCAGTCGGAGTGCGGGTAGTCGCTTTCCCAGGTGACCATGTCTTCGTTCATGAACTTCAGGTTCTGCAAGCCGAAGTTATCTTCGATGAAGCAGGTGACGAAGTGCTTCTTGAAGATATCGCTGGGCATCTGCCCGCCGAAGTTGGAGTTGGTCCAGGCATTGTGGTGCCGGTGAGTGAAGTCCGCTCGCTCCAACAGATAGGGAATCCAGCCGATACTGCCCTCGGACAAGGCCATGCGCAGCTTAGGGAATTTTTTCCACATCGGCGCCCAGATCCAGTCGGCTGCCGAGTTGGCAATGGAAATCGGCATGGAGGTGATCCAGGCGTCGATCGGCGACAGGTCGGAGGCATGGTTGGCCTTCACGCCGGTGCCAATGTGGCAGCAGATCACGACGTTATTGTCCGAACAGGCTTTCCACAACGGATCCCAGTAATCGCTGTGGATCGAGGGATAGCCATGAATCGCCGGGTTATCGGACAGCGACACCGCATGTACGCCCTGCTTGGCCAGGCGCTCGACCTCTGCAGCAGCGGCCTGCATGTCCCACCAAGGCACCAGCATCAAGGGGATGAAGCGTCCCGGCGCGGCGTTGCACCAGTCGTGCAGGTGCCAGTCGTTGTAGGCCTGAATGGCGGCCAGGGACACGGCGCGGTCTGGGTGGTTCTGGAAGCGTTGGCCAGCGAAGCCGGGGAAGGTCGGGAAGCACAGCGAGCCGAGTACGCCGTTGGCGTTCATGTCGTCGACGCGGTCCATGATGCTCCAAGTGCCACGGCGCATCTGGTCGTAGCCCAGCGGCTCCATGCCGTATTCCTCTTTCGGCCGACCGACCACGGAATTCAGACCCATGTAGCCGGTGGCCTGCTCCTCGAACACCCAGACGTCGCGCTCGTCACGCTTGACCACATGTGGCTCGCGTCCTTTGAAGCGCGCCGGCATATGGCGGGCAAAGGCATTTGGCGGCTCAATCGCGTGATCATCGACGCTGACGAGAATCAGATCTTCAACCTTCATTGTTTTTCCCCTTCGCTTTCGGG
>JBFKAF010000373.1:0-4129 GCA_041621735.1 Pseudomonas sp. | reverse complement strand
GGCGACCGCGCGCCCCTCCTCGGAGAGAAAGCCCAGCGCCATGCCCAGCAACAGGGCCATCAGCATCACCGGCGCACCGTAATGCTCGGAGAGGAAGGAAGCGCTGGCGGCGACCACCATCGAGGCGATGATTCCTGGCAGCAACAGGTTGAGTTTCTGTTTGCGGCGCATCAACCAGGACGCCGACGGCTGCACCTCGTCCAGCGCCTGGCTGTGCATGGGCGGGATTGTGTGGTGCTGTTTTATTGTCATGTGCTCACCTACACCCTGTGGTTATGAAAACACTGGGTTTCGATGCTAGAGAAAGCCCCGCCGCCCCATTAGGACCACCCCAAAGCCGTCGTAGGGTCCAGCCACAGCCTGTGCGCTTGGCCCAGACCGCAGGCGCCAGCTGGCGCTAATCGACCGCCACGCGTGCCCCTATAGTGAGGCGCGCAACGCCCCCGCGACCTGCCCGCTGCCGCGCAGCATGAGCGCCGGGCGATGTCTCGAATGCCCCACTGAACGCGTGCCCTGCCCTGCGGAGAAAGCCACATGACCCTGGATAACCTACGCCTCGTCCAGCTCGGCGAACGCCTGCGCCAGGCCTGGCAGCAGCCGCATCCGGCGTTTGCCTCGGGCATGGACGCACGCAGCAGCGAGAACGCCCTGTTGTTGCAGCTGTATGGCGGCCTGGCCAAGGCCGCCGGCTGCGGCTGGCAGAACGCCGGGCGCACGCTGATCGACAAGACCTATCTGCGCATCCTCAAGGACTGCTGCGGGCTGGACTATCAGGGTTTGAGCGTGGACGAGCTGGCCGCGCGCCTGGATGGTTTCATTCGCCAGGAGCTGGCGCCGCGCTGGGCACAAATTGCTGAGAGCCGTGGCGCCGAGGGCCTGTCGTTGGCCGCTGAGCTGCTCGAGGCGTGCAGCCTGGCGTTGTTCGCCAGCGCGCAGGTGCACACGGCGACCCGGCAACTGCTGTTCTACCTGTGCCCGCAGTTGCCGCTATTACCCTGCCCCGGCACCCCACAGCAAAGCATCGACGAGCAGCTGCAGGCCTCTCAAACCCTGCTGCCGCAGCTACCGGTATTGCCGCGCCCGCAGCAGTTCGCCGGTGACGCGCAGCAGCAGGCGCTGATCCGTCAACTGATCGAAGGCAGCGACTGGTGGCGGCGGCGGGTGCTGGCCGCCTGGCTGGGCGCCGCGCACGCCGCCAGCGCAGGCTGATACAAACGAGGTAGCCCGGATGCAATCCGGGACTGAATCGGCAGGATTCCCGCATTGCATCCGGGCTACAGCGCTAGACCTGCTGCAGGCGCTGGCGCGTTTCGGCGCTGTAGTGCACGGCGGCCACAGGAATCCGGTCGTCGATGGCGGCGCGAACCTGCTCGACCTCGGCCTCGCTGAAGGCGCCGCACAACTCGATCAGTTGCACATGCCGGGTCAGCAACTCCTGCGCCACCAGCACCGCCTCCTCGACGCCCGCCACGCCGCACAGGGTCGCGGCAAAGGTGTCGGACTCGAGGCGCCCGTTGTGGGTGAGAAACTGCATGCCAGGGGCCTTGAAAATAAAGCCATAACGTTGCACAGCCATCGGGGTCTCCTTGATTCGTGGGGTTGCTTAGCCAGCCAGCGAGTGGCTGCGCGTCTGCCGACAATAATCGATAAAGATGGAAGACAGGGCACACGACGCCAGACGCGCCTCCAGCGGGTCGGCACGCGAGGTGAGGATGATCGGCACCCGTGCGCCCAGCACCAGACCAGCGGCCGTGGCACTCATGAAATACACCATCTGCTTGAACAGAAAGTTGCCCGCTTCCAGGTTCGGCACCAGCAGAATGTCGGCGTTACCCGCCACCTGACCGCCGATCCCCTTGATCTGCGCCGCCTCCAGCGACACCGCGTTATCGAAGGCCAACGGCCCCTCGACACAGGCCCCGCCAATGGCGCCAATCGCCGCCAGTTTGACCAGCTCGGCGGCATCCTGGCTGGACGGCATGCTGCGCGTCACTTCCTCGGTACCGGAGAGCACCGCCATGCGCGGCAGCTCATAGCCCAGGGCGTGCATCAGCTCGATGGCGTTGCGGGCGATATGCACCTTGTCGATCACCGAGGGCTGCACGTTGATCACCGCATCGGTGATCGACAGCGCCTTGTCGCTACCCGGCAACGTCATGTGGAACACATGGCTGAGACGGCTGGCGGTGCGCAGCCCGGCCTCGCGCTTGAGTACCCCACGCAGCAGGGTGTCGGTGTGCAGGTGGCCCTTCATCAAGGCCGCCGCGTCACCGGCGCCAGCCAGGTTGCAGGCGATCTCGGCGCTCTGTCCATCGTCGCTGGCGGGCAGCAGGCGCAGGTCGTGCAGGTCCCAGTCGAGCTCTTCGGCGAGGGCGCGGATCTGCGCCGGATCACCGACCAGCAGCGGCTCGATCAGCCCTTCATCGCAAGCCCGCTTGGCACTGCTCAGACTCAGCAGATTGACCGGATTGACCACCGCCGTGACCACGCGCGGCAGGGCCTTGGCCCGCTCGAGCAGGAACGCCGGGCATTCCCGTGGAATAGTGCTCAACATGCTTGAATTCCTGTTGGTTCGCGGTCGAAGCTGCAACGGCGCCCGAAGGCGCCGTTGCAGTGTTCCCTAGCTGCAGATGACCGGCTGATGCCGGTCGCCTCGGCGACTTAGACGTAGTCCTTGTACTTCTCGAGGAAGCGCACCGGCTTGGACAGCGCATCGCGGCGGAACGGATCGCCCAGTTCGCGGGTACACATGATCTCGATCACCGTGGTCTTGCCGGCCTTCTGTGCCTCGCAAGCGGCCTTCAGCGCCGGGCCGACGTCTTCCAGACGGTCGACGGTGACGCCTTCGGCGCCCATCGAGCGGGCAATGCCGGCGAAGCTCTGGTTTTCCAGCTCGCCCGCGACGAAGCGACGGTTGTAGAAGTCCACCTGGTTCTTCTTCTCCGCGCCCCACTGACGGTTGTGGAACACGATGGAGGTGACCGGGATGTTCTCGCGCACGCAGGTCATGATTTCCATCATCGACATGCCCCAGGCGCCGTCACCGGCATAGGAGATGGCGGTACGGTGCGGCGCGGCGACCTTGGCGCCGATGATGGTCGGCAGCGCGTAACCGCAGTTGCCGAAGCTCATGGCGGCGAAGAACGAGCGCGGCTTCTCGAAGCGCAGGTAGCTGTTGGACACCGAGTTGATGTTGCCGATGTCGGTGGAGACCATGGCGTCGGCCGGCATGGCCTTCTCCAGCTCACGCAGGACCTGGCGCGGGTGCAGGTAGTTGCCGTCTTCGCCGGCCTGCTCCTTGATCATGTCCAGCGAGTATTCGTCCTTCTCGTGAATCCAGGCGTTCAGCTCGGCTTCCCAATCGGCTTTTTCCTTGGCGATTTCCTCGGCACGCGCGCCCTTGTTCTCCAGGCACAGCACGTCGAGGTTCTCCAGACGACCGAGCAGGTTGACCGCAGCGGCCTTGGCGTCGCCGCAGATGCCCACGGTGATCTTCTTCACCAGGCCGAGCATTTTCGAGTCGCAGTCGATCTGGATCACCTTGGCCTGCTTCGGCCAGTAGTCCATGCCGTGCTGCGGCAGGGTACCGAATGGGCCCAGGCGAGTACCCAGGGCCAATACCACGTCGGCGCGCGACAGCAGCTTCATCGCCGCCTTGGAGCCCTGATAGCCGAGCGGGCCGCACCACAGCTGGTGGCTGGCCGGGAAGGAGTCGTTGTGCAGGTAGCTGTTGACCACCGGCGCGCCGAGGTATTCGGCCAGTGCCTGGCACGCCTCGACCGCGTCGCCCATGACCACGCCACCGCCGGAGATGATCACCGGGTTCTTCGCCCCAGCCAGCAGCTGGGCCGCTTCGGCCAGACTCTGCTCGCCACCGGCGCTGCGCTCGATACGGATCGGCGCGGGGATCTCGACGTTGATATCGCCGTAGAAGAAGTCACGCGGGATGTTCAGCTGGGTCGGACCGTTTTCCTGCATCGCCCGATCGAAGCAACGCCCGGTCAGTTCGGCCATCCGCGCCGGATTCGGCACATGGCCCTGATACTTGGTGATGGTCTCGAAGAACGGCAGTTGCTGGGCTTCCTGGAAGCCACCGAGGCCCTGGCTCATCGAGCCGGTTTCCGGGGTG
>JBFKAF010000372.1:0-4167 GCA_041621735.1 Pseudomonas sp. | reverse complement strand
TCCATGGTCGTGGCGGCACCGTTGGCCGTGGCGGCGGTCCGGCCCATGCGGCGATCCTCTCGCAGCCCCCGGGTTCCGTGGCCGGGCGCTTTCGTACCACCGAACAGGGCGAAATGATCCGGTTTAAATTCGGCTTGCCGGACATCGCCGAACAGAATCTCAACCTCTACCTGGCGGCCGTGCTGGAGGCCACTTTGCAGCCGCCGCCAACACCGGAACCGGCCTGGCGTGAGTTGATGGACCGGCTGGCCAGCGATGGCGTCAGTGCCTACCGTGGTGTCGTGCGTGAGCATCCGCAGTTCGTCGAGTACTTTCGCCAGGCCACCCCGGAACAGGAGCTCGGCCGTCTGCCCCTGGGTAGCCGACCGGCCAAGCGGCGCGCCGGCGGCGTCGAGAGTCTGCGGGCGATTCCGTGGATCTTCGCCTGGACCCAGACGCGTTTGATGCTGCCGGCCTGGCTCGGTTGGGAGCACGCCCTGGCCAATGCATTACAGCGTGGTGAAAGCCAGTTGCTGGGGCAGATGCGCGAGCACTGGCCGTTCTTTCGCACCCGTATCGACATGCTGGAAATGGTCCTGGCCAAGGCCGACGGGGCGATCGCCGAACTGTACGACGAGCGTCTGGTCGAGCCTTCCTTGCGACCTTTGGGTGAGCGTTTACGCGACCTATTGTCGCAGGCCAGTGCCGCGGTGCTGGGTCTGACCGGGCAGTCGCAGCTGTTGGCACACAGTCCCGAGACCCTGGAAGCGATCAGTGTGCGCAACACCTATCTGGACCCTCTGCACCTGCTCCAGACCGAGCTGCTGGCCCGCTCCAGGAAGCGTGAAAACCAGGCCGACAGCCCTCTGGAACAGGCGCTGCTGGTCAGTGTCGCGGGAATTGCCGCCGGCTTGCGCAACACCGGCTAGCGCCCCAGGCAAGGCGTCTGGGATAGCGCGTTGACGGCGCCAAAAACGACCTGCGCCGGGCTATCGGAGGGTATCCGAAAGGCCCTGGCGCATCCGACTTTAGGTGGCTTGTGTGGTGGGGGTGCGCTGTGTATCTTGGTCAGCCTTTTGGCAACCTGGCAGCTTAGGCCATTGCCGCCCGAATCATTCTGAGATTGGCCCCATGAGGCGAGTCCGACGATTTTCACTTAAATCTTGAGGAGCACATCGATGCGCGTGATTCTGCTGGGAGCGCCCGGTGCCGGTAAAGGTACCCAGGCTGGTTTCATCACCAAGAAGTTTGGCATTCCGCAAATCTCCACCGGCGACATGTTGCGTGCTGCGGTCAAGGCCGGTACCGAACTGGGTCTGAAAGCCAAGAGCGTCATGGACGCAGGCGGACTGGTCTCCGATGACCTGATCATCAATCTGGTCAAGGAGCGCATCACCGAGGCCGATTGCGCCAAGGGTTTCCTCTTCGATGGCTTCCCACGCACCATTCCCCAGGCCGAAGCCCTGAAGGAAGCCGGCGTGAGCATCGATTACGTGGTGGAAATCGCCGTCGACGACGAGGAAATCGTCGGCCGTATCGCCGGTCGCCGTGTGCATCCGGGTTCCGGTCGGGTCTACCACACCGAGCACAACCCGCCGAAAGTCGCCGGTAAAGACGACGAAACCGGCGAAGCGCTGATCCAGCGTGAGGACGACAAGGAAGAGACCGTGCGTCACCGCCTGTCGGTCTACCACTCGCAGACCAAGCCGCTGGTCGACTTCTACCAGAAGCTGGCCGCCGCTGAAGGCACGCCGAAGTACAGCGCCATCGCCGGCGTCGGTTCGGTGGACGAAATCACCGCCAAGGTACTGACCGCGCTCAGCTGAGTTCGCCAGGCCTTGTCAACAACGGCCCGCTTGCGGGCCGTTGTCGTTTCTGTCACAGGCGTGGTGTGGGCGGTTAAGTCGACGTCGTTCTCAGAACAGTAGTCTTGTTCAGGCAGACTAGCCTCAGGTGCCTGGTCTATACCAGATAGGCTTAATTCTTCATTAAACGGAAGTAGGAGAACACATGAGAGCTATGCAGGCGTGGATGATCGGATTGACCATGAGCGTTGCGTCCCTGGGCGCCTCGGCCGCGACCGAACTGCAGCACTGGCCGGCCGAGGCGGCCGCGAAGATCGACAAGATGATCGCGGCGAACGCCAACCAAGGCGCCTATGCGGTCTTCGACATGGACAACACTACCTACCAGTTCGACATCGAAGAGTCCCTGCTGCCCTATCTGGAGATGAAGGGCATTCTCACCCGCGAAAAGATGGACCCCTCGCTCAAGTTGATTCCGTTCAAGGACACGGCCGAGTTCAAGGAAAGCCTCAACAGCTACTACTACCGCCTGTGCGAAGTGGACAACCTGGTCTGCTACCCCTGGGTGGCGCAGATATTCTCCGGCTTCACCCTGCGTGAGCTGAAGGGCTATGTCGACGAGGTCATGGCCTATGGCAAGCCGATCCCGCTGAAATACTACGACGGCGACAAGGTGGTCGAGGGCAGCGTCAACCCGCCCAAGCCCTTCGCCGGCATGCAGGAACTGTACAACCGCCTGCAGGAAAACGGCATCGAGGTCTATGTGATCAGCGCCGCCAGCGAGGAGCTGGTGCGGATGATCGCCAGCGATCCGCAGTACGGCTACAACGTCAAGCCGGCCAACGTGATCGGCGTCAACATGCTGCTCAAGGACCGCAAGAGCGGCGCTCTGACCACCTCGCGGCTGCAGGTGCAGAAGGGCAGCTATGACCCGGCGAACAACCTCGATCTGGAAATGACGCCTTTTCTGATGAACCCGATGACCTGGTACGAGGGCAAGCTGGGCACCATCTTCGGCTGGATCGACCAGTGGAAGATGCCGGTGCTGGTCGCCGGCGACACGCCGCTGTCCGACGGCTATATGCTGTTCAATGCGACCGACACCAGCAAGGGTGGCCTGCGCATCTGGGTCGACCGCAAGGCCAAGTACACCCAGCAGGTCAAGGACTGGCAGGCGTCCGCGGCCAAGCGCCAGGACGAGCTGGGCCTGCCGGTGAACGCCGACAAGAACTGGATAGTGGTCACGCCTGACCAGCTGCACTGAGGCGCTGCAGCTCACCTATTCGGGTGAGTCCGTGCCCCGGCCCGTCGCAATGACGGGTCGGTGGCTGGCAAAAAAGCCGGCAAACCGGTTTAATGCCCGCCCATTCGTTTGTCTGCCCGTTGCCATGACTACTCTGCTGGCCCTCGATACCGCCACCGAAGCCTGCTCCGTTGCCCTGCTGTATGAGGGCAAGGTGCTCAGCCATTACGAAGTCATTCCGCGCCTGCATGCTCAGCGCCTGTTGCCGATGATCAAGGCTCTGCTCGGCGAAGCCGGCGTGCCGCTGTCGGCGCTGGACGCCATCGCCTTCGGTCGCGGTCCCGGCGCCTTTACCGGTGTGCGCATCGCCATCGGCGTGGTGCAAGGTCTGGCCTTCGCCCTGGAGCGTCCGGTATTGCCGGTGTCCAACCTCGCGGTACTGGCCCAGCGGGCTCTGCGCGAGCATGGCGCGAGCCAGGTGGCCGCTGCCATCGATGCGCGCATGGATGAGGTCTATTGGGGCTGCTACCGCGCCGAGCAGGGCGAGATGCGCCTGCTCGGGGTCGAGTCCGTGCTGCCGCCGGAGCAGGCGAGCTTGCCGCGTGATGCGGCTGGCGACTGGTTCGGCGCCGGTACCGGTTGGGGCGCTTATGCCGCGCGGCTTGCGCCGCAGGTCAGGGCCCAGGATGGCGCCATGTTGCCGCATGCCGAAGACCTGCTCAGCCTGGCGCGCTTCGCCTGGGCACGCGGCGAGGCGGTGGTGGCCGACGCCGCCCAGCCGGTCTATCTGCGCGATCAGGTCGCGACCCCTAAAGCCACGCCATAAGGGCCGTCAGCCGCTGATTGGCGCAAGTATCGGGACCTCGATTGCCAAGCACGGCAGACGAGGGTTAAATGGTCTGACTAACCTCACGCACTAGTAGGTCGTTGAAAATGTAGCGAGCGATGGCTAGGCAAGGCGAAATCAGCTGAGAAAGCGCAGTGTACGAGTTGTACATGAGCATTTTGAGGTTGATTTCAACGCCGCTTAGCCGAGCGCAGTAGTTTTTCAACGGCCTGCTAGGCGAACTACGCCGGGCAGTAATCGATGCGTATCGACGGCTCCATTCCTTCTTACTCGCTGGACCGCAACCCCCGCCC
>JBFKAF010000371.1:0-4169 GCA_041621735.1 Pseudomonas sp. | reverse complement strand
GTTGCGCGCGGCGCGGCCGATGCCGCCATACACCACCAGCTCCTTGGGGTTCTCGGCGACTTCCGGGTCGAGGTTGTTCATCAGCATGCGCAACGGCGCCTCGGTCATCCAGCTCTTGGCGCTCAACTGGGTGCCGCGCGGGGCGCGAATTTCGGTGTCACGGAATTTGGTCATGGCAGACTCCTCAATCTAACGAGTTAACGGCGGACGGCTTCACAGCCAGCCCATAAAGTGCGCCAGGTAGGCCAGCGGAATGCTGAACACCAGGCTAAGTACGGTGCGCTGCAGCCAGACCAGCAACAGGTCGCGCAGACGCAGGGGAATTCGCGTGGCGAGCACGCAGGGAATCGATGCGGAGAGAAACAGCACGCTGCTCACCGAGACGATGCCGGTGACGAACTTGACGACCTGGTCGGCGTCTTTCAGCAGCATTGCCGGCAGGAACATTTCCGCCAGCCCGGCCGAGATGGCGCGCGCCACCTCCATCGGCTCGCTAAGGCCGAACAGCCAGGTGAGCGGATACAGCAGCACGCCGATGGCATCGAACAGCGGGGTGTACTTGGCCGCCAGCAACCCGAGCAGGCCGACCGCGAGAATGCTCGGCAGGATGGCGGCGGTCATGCGCAGACCATCGCTGAAGGTTTCGCGCAGCACCGTGAGCAACGCAGGCGCACAGGCCGCCTGATTGAGGCCGGCATTCCAGGCGCTGCGCAGGCGACTCTCACCGGGACGCAATTGCGGCTCCGGGTGCGCCTCGGACGGCAGGCGCGACAGCGGATAGATCCGTGCGCTGACTGCGGTGACGCTGAAGGTCACCAGCATGGCGCTCCAGAAATACAGGTTCCAGCTCTCCATCAGGCCCAGGGTCTTGGCGATGATCACCATGAACGGGGCGGACACGGTGGAGAAGCCGGTGGCAATGATCGCCGCCTCGCGCAGGCTGTAGTGGCCCTGCTGATACATGCGGTCGGTGATCAGCAACCCCACCGAGTAGCTGCCGACGAAGGAGGCCACCGCATCGATCGCCGACTTGCCGGGCGTGCGCCAGATCGGCCGCATCACCGGCTGCATCAACACTCCTACGGTCTCCAGCAGGCCGAAGCCGATCAAGAACACCAGCGCCAGCGCGCCCAGCGGCACGATCAACGCCAGGCTGAGCACCAGCTTGTCGAACAGAAACGGCAGCATGCCCGGTTGATACAGTGCAGCCGGCCCGACCTTGCACAGATAGGCCACGCCGATCAGCAGGCCGAGCACCTTGAGCGCACTGAACACCGTGTGGGTCAGGTCCTTGCGCCAGCTGCCGCTGATCCAGGGCTCCAGCGCGCCGTAGAGCATGAACAGCAGGGCAATGCCAATTACCAGGGGGCGGGCATGCAGCACCAAGGCGCTGGCCGTATGGTCGAGCAGGATGGTCGAGCGACCAGCGATCTCGAAGGGTACGAAAAACAACACCAGGCCGATCAGGCTGTACCCCAGCAGGCGCGCTAAGGCACGGCCGGAGGCGGCATTGACGGTCGACGAAAGCTCTTCAGGCATGACTCTTCTCCGGGGCGACAGATGGATAGACAAGCACTAAATCCATACAGATATATTTACTTGTACATACAAGCATATGCAAGCAGAGAGCCATTTTTATTTTCACCCCGCCAAATAGCCGCACACTGCCCTGCACGCCTTGAGTCATCGGCTCGACGCGATCGAGGAGGGTCGTCGGCAGCCCCATCCATCAGGCACAGTATTGTTACCCGGGAAACAAAATCGCCTATTCGGCGAGCCGTCGAGCACCGCAGGCGTGGCCCCAAGTAACAGGTTCGCCAACTGCCGCGAATCGCCCACTCAGGTCCGACGCCCCTGCACAAGGACAGTCGCTACTAGCGCCGCAGCGGCTCAGGTCGAGCAACCACGGCAGCTGTCCGCCTGACTTCAGCATGCACGGATACAGCCGCTTGGGCGGCGCGAGGAGACGCTGCCGACGCGCTCGCTGGCAGTCGGGCCGTGAGGGGTTTCAAGGGAGGAGTCAGCCCAGCCGAGCGGCCAAGCAGGCCGCTACGCTTCATCGGTTCGGCAGGGAGCCCTGCGCGGCAGCCTTAGCAGGCCACAGCGCTTCCACTCAGCCTGGGTTGATCGCCGCACGCGTGCAGCTCGATCAGGGCGTAGCCGTTTTGCTGCGCCCCCGTCAGGCGCAGTTCGCGCAACAGCGCATCGCCTTCGCACACCCAGCAGTCGTAGCGACCGAGACGCTCGTTGCGCCCCTCGAGACTGATGCCCAAGCCATCCTCGAGGCTGAATAGCAGCAACACCGACGCGGAGCTGAACAGCTGCTGTGGCGCCGACAGCCCCCGCGACCATTGCAGCCGCGCGCGGTAACGCGCCGGCGCATAGATCAGATTGAAATCGCGAATGGCGCCGTCAAGCAGCTGGCAATGCACCCGGCTGTCGCCGGAAAAGGCGAAGGCATCCAGCGCCAGCAAGGGCCGCGAGCGCACCCCATCCACCTCCAACTGCATCCCAGCCCCTTCGAGCACGGTGATGATGCGCTGATAACCGTTGAACGCGGAAAAGCCGCCGGACTCGCCGACATCGGCCAGCGACAGGCGCCAGCCGAAGCCCTCCAGGTCTTCGCCGGCATCGCGGGCGATTTCCAGGGTGCTGCCGGCGCCATTCTTCCAGGGCATGCGCGGGTAATCGGCCACGCGCAGAACACGTGGCAGGCTCATGAACTGAAGCGCCCTTCCAGACGATGGCGCGAGCCGGGATAGAGCAGACGCGCGCTGGTCACGGTCTTCTGTCCCGACCAGGTGCGCCGGCGAATCAACAGGCATGGCTCGCCGCGCTCGATCTGCAGCAGCTTGCACTCGCCGGCATCGGCCAGGATCGCCTCGACCACATGCTCGCCCTCGCTCAGCGGCGCGACCTGAGACAGGTAGGCATAGGGCGTCTGCCGGGTGAAATCCTGCTGGAGATAGTCCGGCGCCACGGCCGCATTGACGTAGCGATCCTCGATCTGCACCGGCAGATCGTTCTCGTAATGCACGATGACCGAATGGAACACCCGCTGGCCTTCACGCACGTCCAGCGCCAGGGCCCGCCCGGACCCCGCCGGCTCTTCCTCCAGGCGAACCACGACACAGTGATGGCGATGACCGCGCGCGGCGATTTCATCGGCGATGTTATGCACCTCGAACAGGGCCGACTGGCCCTTGGGCTCGGCCACGAAGGTGCCGACACCCTGCATGCGCACCAGCAACCCTTCGGCGGTCAACTCACGCAGCGCGCGGTTGATGGTCATGCGGCTGAAGCCGAGCTGATTGACCAGTTCGCTTTCCGAGGGCACGCGGTGGTGCGGCGGCCAGGCCCCGGACTGAATCTGACTACTGATCATCTGTTTGACGCGTGCGTACAGGGGCGCGGGGGTATCCCCCAACTGCGAGGCCAGCGAAGCGATCTCGGGGTGCGAAGTGGACACGGGGTACTCCTGATCATGGCGACGACGCCGATTGCACACGGCGGTAATCCAGCGTGGCCTGGCGAACACTACTGCATTCCCTGGTGAGCGGTAACGGCTGCAACCCGCTGGACGCGCTCAGTCTGCCAAGAGTTTACGACGCCGCCAAACATCTGTATATGTATATACAAATTTAGCAACGCTCGCGAGGGCAAGATCATGCCTGCTTTTTTCGCCGACCACGCCTTGCTCGCCAGCGGCTGGGCGCGCAACGTCCGCCTCGACGTTTCGACTGGCGGCTTTATCGAACGGATCACTCCCGACGCCAGCAGTGCGGACGCCGAGCGCCTCAAGGGCCCGGCGCTACCGGGCATGCCGAACCTGCACTCGCACGCCTTTCAGCGCGCCATGGCCGGCCTCGCCGAGGTCGCCGGCAACCCCAACGACAGCTTCTGGACCTGGCGCGAACTGATGTACCGCCTGGTCGGCCAGCTCAACCCCGAGCAGATCGAGGTCATCGCCCGGCAGCTGTATATCGAGATGCTCAAGGCCGGCTACACCAGCGTCGCCGAGTTCCACTACGTGCATCACGACCCGCGCGGCCAAGCCTATGCCGACCCGGCGGAACTGGCGCTGTGCATCAGCCGGGCGGCTAGCGCCGCCGGTATCGGCCTGACCCTGCTGCCGGTGCTGTACAGTCATTCCGGTTTCGGCGGGCAAG
>JBFKAF010000370.1:0-4182 GCA_041621735.1 Pseudomonas sp. | reverse complement strand
AGCTTGATCAGCGTCAGGGTAAACGCCAGGGGAATCAGTGCGCCGCCGGTAAAACCCTGCAGGGCGCGAAACAGAATCATGCTCTCCAGGCTCCAGGCCAGCGAACAGAGCAGGGATGAGGCGAGAAAACCGATCGACACCCAGACCGCCAGGCGCCGCGCCGAGAGCAGCTGCACCAGCCAGGCGGTCAGGGGGATCATGATGATCTCGGCGACCAAATAGGAGGTGGAGATCCACGAGCCCTCTTCCAGGGTGGCGGATAGTGCGCCCTGGATGTCCTTCAGCGAGGCATTGGTGATCTGGATATCCAGCACGGCCATGAAGGCACCGAGCATGGCGCTCATCACCGCAATCCAGTCGCGCCGGCTGGGTTCGTCGGTCGGGCGGATCAGCGCATCAGCTGCCACGTTGATCGTCCGTGATGGCGACCTTGACCTCTACCGACATGCCGGGACGGATCTGCCCTTTGAGCGGGTTGTCCGCGGCAAAGGTCAATTTGACCGGAATGCGTTGCACCACCTTGGTGAAGTTGCCGGTGGCGTTGTCCGGTGGCAGCAGGCTGAATTGCGCACCCGATGCGGCGAACAGGCTGTCGACCTGCGCCTCTATCGGCGTATCGGGGAAGCTGTCGAAGATCAGCTCGGCTCTTTGCCCAGCCTGCATGCGCCCGATCTGGGTTTCCTTGAAGTTGGCCTGGATCCAGATGTCCTGATCCGGCACCAGCGACAGCAGGTAGGCGCCGCTCTGCACGTATTGGCCGTTGCGCGCGGCGCGCTGGCCGATAAAGCCGCTGATGGGGGCGTGAATTTCGGTGCGGGCGAGGTTGAGGTCGGCCTGTGCCAGGTCGGTGCGGGCGCTGCTGATCTGCGCTTCGAGGCGCTTGATTTCGGCCTCCAGGGTGCTGATTTGCTGACGCTGGGCCTGCAGGTCCGCTTGCGCCTTGGTCACCTGTGAGTGGGCCACGCGGCTGTCGGCGGCGAGGCTGGTGACCCGCTCCTCGGAGACGTAGCCGGGCTTGCGCAAGGTTTGTGCGCGCGACAGATCGATTTGCGTACGGCCCAGGTTGGCCTGGCTCGCGGACACGTCAGCCTGGCTCGCGGCAATCAGACTGCCCTGTTGCTGCAGTTTGCTCCGGGCCTGGGCCAGCTCGGCCTCACGGGTCGCCAGGGTGGCCTGGGCACGCTGGCGTGCCAGCTGAAAGTCGGCGGCTTCCAGCACGGCCAGCAGTTCGCCTTGCTCTACATGCTGGTTGTCCTGCACCAAAACGTGGTCGATGCGCGCGCTGAGCTGGCTGGATACCCGGGTGATCTCGCCTTGGACGTAGGCGTTGTCGGTGCTTTCGTGAAAGCGTCCGACCAACAGCCAGTGGGCGAACAGCGTTGCGGCGATCAGGCCGAGCACGGCTAAGAATGCGGACAGGCGGCGTTTCAGTTGGGCGGGCATGCTGGCGCTCGAGGCTCGGGCAAAAGTGGCAGCGAATTTAACAGTGTTCCTTTCACGCCTATAGCCAGTAGAATTCAGAAACTTTGTTGCTTATAGGGAACAATTATGGGGCTGGATGATGCGTTGATCTTTACCCGCGTGGTCGAGTGCCACAGCTTTACCCAGGCAGCTCAGGGGCTGGGTATGCAGAAGTCCACGGTCAGTCGACGGATTGCCTTGCTGGAGGAGCGTCTGGGCGTGCGTTTGCTCAATCGCACCACGCGCAAGCTGCGCCTGACCGAAGTCGGTCAGGCTTATTACGAACGCTGCCGGCAGATCATGCTCGACTTCGCCGAGGCCGAGCAGGCGGTCATGCAGCTGCAGCAGGAGCCGTCCGGTTTGTTGCGCATTACCGCGCCGATCGAGTTCGGTCAGCTGTTCCTCGGTCGGGTGCTTGGCGATTTCATGCGCCAGTACCCGCTGATTACCGCCGAAGTGGAGCTGACCTCACGGCATGTCGATCCGGTCGAGGAGGGCGTGGACATCGTCATTCTGGTCGGTCAGCCGCAGGACTCCACCCTGATCGCTCGCAAGTTATTCGAGACGGGCCGGCGTTTGTGCGCCAGTCCGGCGTATCTGGAGGCTCATGGTTGCCCGCGCACGATAGCCGAGCTGGTTGGGCATAGAGCGATTCTCTTGCCGCAGGATTCGCCGCGTTACTGGCCCTTGCTCGATGAGCACATAGCCTGTCAGCGGGTATTGTCGTGCAACAACATCACCTTCGCCCGCGAAGCGGCATTGGCGGGCGCCGGGATCGCCGGGTTGCCGGTCATGATCTGCGAGCAGGCGGTGCAGAGCGGGCGACTGGTCGAGCTGTTGCCCGAGGCGCGTCTGCCGATTGGCGAGTTGTATGCGGTCTATCCTTCCAGGCGGTTCCAGGCGATGAAAGTGAAGACTTTCCTCGATTTCCTGATGAGCAGCCTGCCGGTCGAAGAGGGGCGCCTGCTGGAGCCCACGGCGGCGCGCCTGTTAACATCGGCGCCTTGATTTCATCTCGTTTCGACTTTTGAGAGCCACCATGACCACCGTCCGTACTCGTATCGCGCCGTCGCCTACCGGTGATCCGCACGTAGGCACCGCCTATATCGCCCTGTTCAATCTGTGTTTCGCTCGTCAGCACGGTGGTGAATTCATCCTGCGTATCGAGGACACCGACCAGTTGCGCTCGACCCGCGAGTCGGAGCAGCAGATCTACGACGCCCTGCGCTGGTTGGGCATCGAGTGGAGCGAAGGCCCGGATGTCGGCGGTCCGCACGGCCCCTATCGGCAGAGCGAACGCGGCCATATCTACAAGCAGTACACCGCCGAACTGGTGGAAAAAGGCCACGCCTTTCATTGCTTCTGCAGTGCCGAGCGCCTGGACAAGCTGCGCGCCGAGCAGACCGAGGCCAAGCAAACCCCGCGTTACGACGGCCACTGCATGCACTTGGCCGCAGAGGAAGTGCAGCGGCGTCTGGCCGCCGGCGAGCCCAATGTGGTGCGCATGAAAGTGCCGAGCGAGGGTGTGTGCGTGGTGCCGGACATGCTGCGTGGCGAGGTCGAGATTCCCTGGGATCGCATGGACATGCAGGTGCTGATGAAGACCGACGGCCTGCCGACCTACTTCCTGGCGAACGTGGTCGACGACCACCTGATGGGCATCACCCATGTGTTGCGTGGTGAGGAATGGCTGCCCTCGGCGCCCAAGCTGATCCTGCTCTACGAGTACTTCGGCTGGGACAAGCCACAGCTGTGCTACATGCCGCTGTTGCGTAACCCGGATAAGAGCAAGCTGTCCAAGCGCAAGAATCCAACCTCGATCACCTTCTACGAGCGTATGGGCTACCTGCCTCAGGCGATGCTCAACTACCTCGGGCGGATGGGCTGGTCGATGCCCGACGAGCGCGAGAAGTTCAGTCTCGACGAGATGATCGAGCACTTCGATATTCAACGGGTATCGCTCGGCGGACCGATCTTCGACCTGGAAAAATTGTCCTGGCTGAATGGCCAGTGGATGCGCGAATTGAGTGTCGAGGAGTTTGCCGCAGGCGCGCAGCAGTGGGCATTCAACTCCGACTACATGATGAAGATCGCCCCGCACGTGCAGGGACGGGTCGAAACCTTCAGTCAGATCGCGCCGCTGGCCGGCTTTTTCTTCTCTGGCAGCCTGCCGCTGGATGCCAAGCTGTTTGAGCACAAGAAGCTCTCGGCCGATCAGGTGCGTCAGTTGATGCAGCTGATCCTGTGGAAACTGGAAGCGTTGCGTCAGTGGGAAAAGGACCGGATCACCGGCTGTATCCAGGCGGTGGTCGAGCACCTTGAGCTGAAACTGCGCGATGCCATGCCGCTGATGTTCGCGGCCGTGACCGGGCAAGCCAGCTCGGTGTCGGTGCTCGATGCCATGGAAATTATCGGCCCGGACCTCACCCGTTTCCGCCTGCGTCAGGCCATCGAGCTGCTCGGCGGTGTGTCGAAGAAAGAAAACAAAGAGTGGGAAAAACTGCTGGCGAGCATCGGCTGAGCCGGTCATCGCTCGGCAAGCGCCCCGGTCTATTCCGCCGGGACGGGTAAGTGATTGTTCTATCAGCATAAAAAATATAGCCGTAAGAGAAAATAATGTTGACAGAGGAGGGGCGCGCTCTTAACATGCGCCCCGTCCTTGAGATGGGGCTATAGCTCAGCTGGGAGAGCGCTTACATGGCATGCAAGAGGTCGACGGTT
>JBFKAF010000369.1:0-4192 GCA_041621735.1 Pseudomonas sp. | reverse complement strand
GTACAGCAGGATGGCCGCGCAATCGGCGGCCAGCAGTTGCTCGCGCACCCGCTGCAGGCGATAGGCCCGCGCCGCCTCCAGGGTCTGGGCGCTGACCGGGTTACGCAGGGGCTGGTTGGCGGACTCGCCGCTCGGGTACTTATTCTTGTTGTCGAACATGACTGGGCTTCCACTTAGGTGAGTTCAGGCACAAAGAAACGCAAAGCGCTCAACCGCCCCGCGGCTCGCACAGCGCGAGCGACTCGCCGGGGCTGGTCGTGCCGACGAGCGGTTCGGCTGGCTCGATCGCGGCGGCCAGGGTGGCGCTGGCCAGACCGACCGGGGTGGCCTGGTGATGCAGCGGCGCATCCTCCTGCAGGTGTGCGCCGCTGACCTTGCCCTGGCCGACCGCCAGGGCCAGCAGCGCGGCGCAGGCGGCGGAGAACAGATACAGACTGGGGGCGCCGAAGTGCTCCATCAGCGCGCCAGCCAGCAACGGTCCGATAGCGGCGCCGACGCCATAGGTGACCAGCAACAGGCCGGCCAGGGACACGCGCAGTTCGGCCTCGACGTTGTCATTGGCCAGGGCCACGCCCAGCGGATACAGGCAGAACTGCAGAAAGCCGATACAGCCGCCGACCAGCAGCAGGACGCCGAAGGACGGTGCCTGTAACAGGCCCAGCGGCAGGAACGCCAGAATCAACAGCAGTGCCACTGCGCGGATCAGGCTGGCGCGCGGCAAGCGGTCGGACAGCCAGCCCAAAGGCAGCTGGGCGAGCAGGCCGGCACCGATGATCACCGCCATAAACTGACCAACCTGGGTGGTATCCAGGCCCTGGCGACTGGCATAGATGGCCGCCAGGCCGAAGAAGGCGCTGTAGATCATACCGGCCATCAGCACGGTGACCAGCGACTGCGGCACCCGCTGGATAAACAGCTGGATATTCACAGGCGCAGGCTGCAGCGCCGCCGGGTGCATGCTGCGGGTCAGGGCCACCGGCACCAGGCACAGGGCAAAGGCCATGGCCACGCCGAGCAGCGCGTGGATGCCCAAGTCGCCCTTCCAGCTCAGGGCCAGCTGGCCGAGCACCATGCCGACGTATATCGCCACCATGTAGATGCCCAGCACCTTGCCGCGCTGGTCGCTGCGGGCGCGGTCGTTGAGCCAGCTTTCCAGCACCATCAGCTGGCACATCATGGCCAGGCCGACCAGCGCGCGCAGCAATAGCCAGAATGGCAATGAACTGCTGAATTCGTGGGCCAGTACGGCGGCGGAAATCACCCCGCCACAGGCGACGTAGGTGCGGATATGCCCGACCCGCTGGATCAGCACGCGCCCGACCTTGCCGCCGGCCACCATGCCCAGGGCGTTGGCGGCCATCAGCGCGCCGCCCCAGAACTCGGCCACCCCGTCGGCACTCAGGCGCAGCGCCAGATAGGTCATCAGCAGGGTCGAGCCCAGCTGCATCAACAGGCTGGCCAGGTACAGGGCGCCGAAGGTCTTGGTCAGTCCGAGCATGCGTGGCTCCTTGGCCAGAACGAAGAAAACCGCCGCTCCCAGCTAGGGGATGCGGCGGCGAGACCAGGACGACGGCTCAGGCCAAACCGTGACGCTGCTTCCAGTCGCCCGGATGCACCACGTAACCGAACAGCGCATGGCCGCCGTAGACCAGCTCGGTGCCTTCCGGAATCCACAGCAGCTGACCCGGCTTGACCCGGTACAGCTGGCCGTTGGCCTGCAGTTCGAAACAGCCCTCGATGACGAAGATCACCTCGTCGTACAGCAGGGTCCAGTTGACCTCGGCGCCCTCCCAGCGGGCGAAGCCGATACCGATATTCGGAGACACTTCGTTGCTGATGGCCCGAGCCACGAAGGCGGCGCCGGGCGGGCCGCCACGCGGGATAAATTCCAGGTCATGATGATCGACCAGCAGCACCGGACCTTTGCCAGAAACGACCTGACTCATAGCTCGCTCCGACTGTTCCAGGCCGCCAGGCGAATGCGCGAACGCACGCCGAGGCCGAGGAAGGGTTCCGGCGGGTTCAACGACGGCATGCCGGTGACCGCCTGGATGTCGCGCAACTGCGCCGAATCCGCGCCGACCGCCAGATCGGCCAGCAGGGTGCCGGAGATAGTGCCCCAGGCCGCGCCGACGCCGTTGTCGCAGGCCGAGGCGTAGACGCCCTGCTCCAGCTCGCCGAAGAAGTTGGTGAAGTTGCGCGAGATGGCATAAACGCCGCCCCAGGTGTGGCTGAACGGCACGTTGGCCAGTTGCGGGAAGCGCGCCAGGAAGGCCTTGCGGTGATCGGCGCGGACGGACTCGCGCATGGCATCGCTGGTGCTCTGGCCGTACTTGGGCACGTGCTTGTAAGTGTTGCGAATGATCAAGCGGCGATCCTGAGTCATGCGCACCGTGGTGCCGGCGTGGTCGGCCGGGGTCAGGCCCCAGTCGAGCTGACCGCCATACAGCTGCAACTCGCTGTCGGTCAGTGGCCGGGTCCAGCTGGCGAAGGTCATCACCGGCAGCAGGCGGTTGCGCAGGTAACCGAACTCCTGGGTGAAGATGCTGGTGCCGAGCAACAGCTGCGGGGTGCGGATACGGCCGTTATTGCCGTGCAGAATCCAGCCGCCCTGACCGTCGCGCTCCAGGCGCTGGATCGGCGACTCTTCCAGCAGCTCGACGTTGCCCGGCAGCGAACGCCCGAGGCCGGTGACCAGCGCCGCCGGCTGCATCAGGTAGCAGCCCGGAGTGTAGATCGCCCCGCTGTAATGATCGCTGCCAACTACCTTGGCCAGTTCGGCACGCTCGACCCGCTGGAACGGCTCGCCGAGGTCGCTCATCAGCTTCTCGAAATGATCGAGGTAGGCCAAACCACGCGGACCCACCGCGCCCTGATACTTGCCGGCATGCGACCACTGGCAGTCGATCTTGTGGCTCTGGATCAGGCCCTGCAACTGGGCGATGGCGGCGCGATTGAGCGCCAGCAGGCGCTGCTTGTGCGCCGGGTCCGGGTGCTCCAGGGCGAACTTGTGCGGCAGGTCGATAACGAAGCCGGAGTTGCGCCCGGAGGCGCCATAGGCCACGCGCTGGGCGTCGACCAGCAGGATGCGCGCCTCGGGATGGTGCTCGGCCAGGCGCCGCGCGGCGGCCAGACCGGCGAAACCGGCGCCGATCACCGTGTAGTCGGCGCGCTGCTCGCCCTGCAGGCGGGTACAAGCCGGCTGCTCGGGCAGAGCCGCGTACCAGCCGCAGCTGGCGTCGTCGTAGGGCAACTTGATGGTGTTTTTCATGCTACTGCCCTCAGGCCACGGCCCGTTGAGCGTTCTGACAGGATTGCAGCCAGCTGTTGCGCTGCAATTGTGCTTGGCGACCGAGCAGGACGAAGCCGTGCAGCGCCCCCTCGGCATCGTAATAACCGGCACTGAGGCCATCGTCGGTGCTGGTGCAGCGCCATTCGCCGGCCACGCCGACGGCTGGCGGCAGCAGGCACAGCGGCGCGGCCGGGGTCTTCACCGTCACCGGCATAAGCGGATAGCTGACCGCCGTCGGCTGGCCGAGCAGGGTCTTGCTCAACGCCTGGATACCCTGGTTGATCGGCGCCAGGTACGGCAGCAGCTGACCGTCGATCTCGATGCAATCACCGAGGGCGAAGATCCCCGGCTGCGAGGTCTGCAACTGGGCGTCCACCTGGATGCCCCGGCCCACGGCGGCGCCGGCCGTCTCGGCCAGACCCAGGTTGGGCCGCAGACCGACGGCGGACAGCACCAGATCGGCCTCCAGACTCTGACCATCGGCGAGCGTCAGGCGATAGCCCTGCTCCACCGCGTCAATGCGCTGCACGGTGTTCTGCAAATGCCAGCTCACGCCCAGCTCGCCCAGGGCAGACTGCAATTGCTGACCGGCCTCGACCGGCAGCAGGCGTTCCATCGGCCACTGACCGAGGCCGATGACGCTGACCGCAAAACCGCTGCTGGCCAGATCGTTGGCGAACTCGCATCCGATCAGGCCGTCACCGAGGATTGCCACCCGCTGCACGCCGACCAGGCGCTCACGAAAGCTGCGGTAGTCATGCAAATTGTTGACGCTGAGCAGCGCCGCCGTGTCGCCCTCGATCGGCAGACGGATCGGCGCCGCACCGCTAGCCAGCACCAACTGGCCGTACTCCATCTCGCCGATGTTGGTGTGCAGGCGCCGCGCCGTGGCGTCGATGC
>JBFKAF010000368.1:0-4193 GCA_041621735.1 Pseudomonas sp. | reverse complement strand
GGCCGGCAACAGGTCGACCACCAGGGCGTCCGGCACCCGCTGCTTGGCCGCCAGGCTCAGGTGCACCAGCACCAGTTCGCCGCTGCGCAGCGCGCCGAGGTCCAGCGGGCGACCGTCCAGGCCCAGGTATTCACGCTGGATGCCGAGGTTTTCGCCGCCGCTGGCTGGCGCCTTGAGCGGGTAGCCGGACAGCGTCAGCTGTTGATACAGCGGCGCGTCGCCCGAGTTGCGGATACTCAGCGGCTCGGCCAATTGCCCACTGTCCAGTTTGATACCCGCCTGGGCATTGCTCAGCGCGAAGGCGAAGGCGCCGCTGTTCAGCTCGGCGCGCCAGGCCGGCTCCGGCTTGCTCAGCATATTGCGCCCGGCCAGGTACAGCGCGTTGCGCTCCTGAGTCGACAGCCACTGCTGACTGGCCACCTCGTCGGCCAGGGCGAACAGCCGTTGCTCGCGGCTGCCGGCGGCCAGGTCGTGCTCCTCCAGCAGCGCCAGGATCAGCGCCTGATCACGCAGCGGGCTGCCGTAATCGGCCAACCAGCCCTCACTGTCGCGACTGCGCGCCAGGCCGGCGGCCAGGGCCTGATCGGCGCGCGGCTGATCGCCCATCTTCTGCAAGGCGATGGACAGCTGCACCAGCGGCAACCCGGACTGCGCATCGGCGCGGCGCTCGAACAGGCTGCGCAACGCGCCCAGCGGCGCCTGCTGGCTGCGCGCCAACACGTAACCGGCATAGGCCTGCACGGCGAAGCGGCTGTGGTTGGCGTTCTGGCTGTAGTTGAGTTCGATCAACTGACGCTCCTGCACATAGCGCAGCAGCCGTTCGCTGGCTTTTTTCAACGCCTCGGCCGGCACGCCGAAGCCTTGTTCGCGGGCGCGCAGGAGGAAGTCGGTGACATAGGCGCTCAGCCAGTATTCCTCCTCGCCATCGGCGCCCCACAGGCCGAAGCTGCCGTTGTGGCGCTGCATGCTCAGCAGCCGCTCGATGCCCAACTCGATGGCGCGCTTGCGCTGCTCGTCCGGCTCGGCCTCCAGGCCCAGGCGTTTGAGCGTGGCCGCGTCGGCATACAGCGACGGATACAGGCCGCTGGTGGTCTGCTCCAGGCAGCCATAGGGGTAGGCCTTGAGCGCCCGGATATGCTCGCCCAGATTGAGCGGTGGGCGACTGGACAGCGCCAGACGCGCCTCCAGCCCCGCCGGCTCGAAGGCCGCCAGGGTGCCGGCCGGCAGGCTCCAGGGTTGCTCCTTGAGCACAGCGCGGAAGTGTTGCAGCTGCGCCGGATAGGCCGGACGAATGCCCAAACTCCACTCGCGACGCAGCGGCGGCAGTTGTTCGTCGGGCAGCGACAAGCCTTGTACCGCGACCTCGATCCGGCCCTGGCCATAGCCGCCGAGGGCGCGCACCGGGATGTGCAGAGTGCGCCGTTCGCCGTCAGCCAGGCCGATCGTCGACTGCGCCGAACCCGGCTCACTCAGGCTCAGCTGACCGTCGACGCCGAGCTGCACCCCAAGCTGCTGAGCCTGGCCGGACAGGTTATGCAGGTCCAGCGCCAGGCTGGTTTCATCACCACTGGCGAGGAAGCGCGGCATCGACAGTTCGGCGATCAGCGGCGCGGCCACCAGGCTCTTGGCCTCGGCCATGCCATAGCGCTGATCCGTCCAGGCCTGGGCCATCAGCCGCAGTTCGCCGTTGAAGTCGGGGATATCCAGGCTGACTTCGCCCTCGCCCTGCGCGTTCAACTGCAGCGGCTGGCTCTGCAGGGCGACGATCAGCACGCTGGTATCCGGCCTTTTACCGCCGGCCGCCAGCGCCGCATCGCCACCGAAGGCCAGCTTGGCCACCCGCCCCTGCCCGGCCTCGATCAGCTGGCCATAGACATCCAACTGGTCGGCGCCGTAGGCCTTGCGCCCGAACAGCGCGGCAAAGGGATCGGGGGTGAGGTAGTTGGTGATATTGAGGATGCCGGCATCCACGGCGGCGACCAGCACATGCACCTGTTCAGGCACGCTGCCGTCGGCATTGCGCGCCTGCACCCTGACCTTCAACGGCTGGTTCGGGCGCATCTGTTGCGGCGCCTCTAAGGTCAGCGCCAACTGCCGCGGCGCGCGCTCGAGCGGCAGGTGCAGCAGGCCGACCGCGCGCTTCGGCGTGGCGTTGCTCTTGCGCTCGCCGGGGCGGATCACCAGGGCGCTGACGTACAGGTCGTGCCGCGCCCAAGCCTTGTCGATGGGAATGGCGAAGGTCTTGCCCTCGGCCGGCACCTCGATCTCCTGCCACCACAGCGGACCATCGCTGGATTCGACCAGCAGATAACCATTGCCTGCGGCCGGGGGGGTGACCGTGACCTGCGCCGTCTCGCCCTCATGGTAGGCCGGCTTGTCCAACGCCAGCTTGACCTGGTCCGGGCGCACCGCGCCGCCGTCGGCATTGTCCTGCCAGCGGTAACCGGCCCAGAAACGCAGGCTGCTGAGCAGGCCGGTCTGGGCGTCGACCACCTCGACCCGGTACGGTCCCCACTCAACCGGAAAACTGACCTTCGCCGTGCCGCCGGCCGCGAGCTTGAGGCTTTCCTCGCTGAGGGTCAGGTATTTCTCGTTGTAGTTGTGGCTCCAGCCATCGTTGTCGGAGAAGTTCCAGTAATAGTCGCGGCGCTCGCGAATCAGGCGCACGCTGAGCTGCTCGGCGGCCAGCTTGTTGCCGGCGGCATCGGCCACCAGCACTTCGAATTCGGCCAGGCTGTCGGCGTCGACCTGCTCGCCGTCGAACAGCCCGCGCACGCCGGGCAAGCGCTCGGCCGGCCACACCGGCTGAACCAGACGCCGGGTGATCGGCCGGCCGCCGGACTCCTGCAGGCTGGCCTGGAGAATCAGCTGCAGCGGCGATTTGACCTCGCCCCAGCGACTGGCGATGTTCAGCGTGGTCTTGCCCTGCTCATCCAGGCTGACCTCGTCCAGCTCGATGTCCTGGTTCAGCTCCTGCTCGGTCAGCGAACCGAATTGATAGCCCGGCAGGCTGGCAACGGCCTCGCGCAGCGGCCGCACATAGAGCTGGCCACTGAGGCGATTGGCGGCCGCCGGAGCGCCATACAGGTAGCGCCCGCTGACCTCGAAGCGCGCGCCGTCGCCCGGCTTGAACGGGCTATCGCGGCCCTTGAGCTCCAGCGCCAGACGCTCGGGGAGGAAGTCCTCGACCGAAAACTCATACAGCTGCGACGAGCCGTCGCCGAGGTCGAACAGCAACTGCCAGCGCCCGGTCGGCGCCCCCTCGGCCAAGTGCAGCGGGTATTGATAGAGCCCGCTGTCATCCGCCTGCCAGACGAACTTGCGGCTGACCTGTTCGTCCGGCCGGCGCACCTCGACGTTCACCGGCTGCGGCTTGACCGCGCGGCCATCGGCGTCACGCAGCAGGGCGTTGAGCAACACGGTTTCGCCGGGGCGATAGAGGTCGCGCGGGCCGAACACGAAGAACTGCAGCGGATGCGCCTTGGGCCCGGCGATGTCGAACTCGGCCAGGTCCAGGGCCGGCCCGCCGAGACGCAACAGGCTGGTCTGTTCGCCCTGGCGCGCCAGCAGCAGCTCGGCCTTGGCCGGCAAGGGCAGCTCGGCATGCCCGGCGTCATCGGTCTTGCCTGCGGCCAGCACCTGGCCCTTGCCATCCAACAGCTCCAGCTGGATCTCGGCCAGGGCCTGGCCGCCGGCCAACGCCTGGGTGAATACATCCAGGCGCTGGCGATAGCGGTGCGCGGACAGGCCGATGTCGCTCAGACTGAACAGCGTGGCCGGCTGCGAGTAGCTGTAGCTGCCCGCCGCGCGCATCACCGCCAGGTACACCCCCGGCTGCTTGAACGGCTCCAGCCCGGCAATCGGCAGCAGCAGGGTTTCGCGGGTGTTACGCGCGGGGTTGAGCTCGAAACGCCCGCCATACACCAGCTCGGCCATCGGCAACAGTTGCTTGGCGTCCCAGGTGTCGAGGTTGCTGCTGCGCCCCCACTGGCCGAGAAAGCTCGGCAGCGCCTGCGGCTTGATGCGGAAGAACTCGACGTTGACCTGATCGACGTTCAGCGCGATCACCGGCAGGCCTTCGGCCAGACGGGTCGGCAGCAACGAACCACGACTGGCGAATCCGACACTGGCCTGCAGGTCGCGGGTCTTCAGCCGGCTGACATGCTCGGAGGCCAGCGCCTGGCCATTCACCG
>JBFKAF010000367.1:0-4212 GCA_041621735.1 Pseudomonas sp. | reverse complement strand
GGGCGAAGAAGGCCTGCAACTGGTCCTCGTCGAACTCCGCCGCATCGCCCCCGGTAATCACCCGCAGCAGCGGCGTTGCCCGGTAATCCGGTTGATAGGTCCAGGGCACGCTGGCCGCGAGCTCAAGACGGGCCGGCACACAGGGCAACAGATCGCCCGCGACCAGCTTGCCGCCCTGGCCGTGCACGCCACCGAGCGCCTCGCGTGTTTGCGTGCTGACACTGCCCAGCACCGCGGGCGCGCGAAAACCACCGGCCACCGCCAGGTAAGCGCGCTGACCACTGCGCACGAAACCCAACTTGAGACGCTGACCGGTGCGCACGGCGAAGCGCGACCAGGCCGGGCGCGTCTGACCATCGATGCTGAGCGGCGTGTCGGCGCCGCACACCGCGACCCAGGTGTCCACTTCGACGAGCAGTTCGAGATCGCCCAGGGCGACTTCCAGCAGCGGCGTACCCCGTGGGTTGCCGAGTAAATGGTTGGCCCAGGCCGCCGCGTGCAGATCCAGCGGTCCGGCCGGGGAGACGCCGAGGTGTTGCCAGCCATGGCGCCCGCCATCCTGCAGCAGGCTCAAGGGCCCAGGTTTGAGCACCCGCAGGCCCTTCACCGGCGGCTCCGTTCGGCCTGATAACGCGCTTCGTCGACAGCCACGAAGCGCACCCGGTCGCCCAGCGCCAGCGGACAGGGCGGCTCGCGCCCCGCCTCGAACAGGCGCCAGGGGCACAGGCCGAGCAAATGCCAGCCGGCGGGCGAAGCCTGCGGGTAGATCGCCGTCTGCCGCTCGGCAATCGCCAGGCTACCGGCCGGCACCGCCGTGCGCGGCGTGGCGCGACGCGGCAAGGCCAGGCGCTCGGGCAGTTCGCCGAGGTAAGCGAAGCCCGGCGCAAAACCAATCGCACCGACCCGGTATTCGCTGGCGCTGTGCAGCTCGATCACCCGCTCGACGCTCAAGCTGCACAGGCGGGCGACCTCCGGCAGATCCTCGCCGGCATACCAGATCGGAATCTCATGCAGCGCCCCGAGTGACTCAGGGGGCGGGGCGTTCAACCACTGCTCCAGCAACGGCGTCAGCCCCTTGGCCAGCGTCAGGTGGTCGGTACGGCTCAGGTCATAGTGCAGCAGCAGGCTGGTCCAACCCGGCACCAAATCGATCAGCTGCTTGCCGAAGCGCCGGCGAATCTGCTCGGCCAATGCGGCGATGCGCAACGGTAGTTGCGCGTCGGGCTGCTCGGCCAGCACCAGCAGCAGCGACTCGGCGCCGGCCGGTTCGAGGCGAATCACGAGGCGTCCAGCAGCGCCCGCAAGCGGCGCAGCACGGCCAGCGACTCGGCATTGTCACCGTGCATGCAGAGGCTGTCGGCGGTGAGTTGCAGGGGTTTGCCGTCGATATCGGCGAACGGCTCGCCATGGGCGATCGCCAGGGCCTGATCGAGAATCCGTTGCGGCTCATGGTGCACCGCACCGGCCAGACGCCGGGGCGCCAGCTGACCGTCGGCCAGATAGGCGCGGTCGGCGAAGGCCTCGAACATCAGTGGCACATCGGCCTCATCCGCCAGCTGCAGTTCCCGCTGGTTGTCGGCCAGCGCCAGCACCATCAGCGGCAAGCCCTTGCGGTAAGTCGCGCAGGCCTCCAGCACGGCGACGAACAGGGCATCGTCGCGCACCAGGTCGTGGTACAGCGCGCCATGCGGTTTGACGTAGGCCAGCTGGGTGCCGGCGGCGCGGCAGAAGGCCTCCAGCGCGCCGAGCTGATACAGCACCAGCGCGGTGACCTCCTCGGGCGAGCAGCTCAGGTGCCGCCGGCCGAAGCCAACCAGGTCCGGATAGGCCGGATGGGCGCCGATACGCACGTTATGGCGCATCGCCAGGGCCACGCTGCGTTGCATGGTCAGGGGGTCGGCGGCGTGGAAGCCACAGGCCAGGTTGGCCTGGTCGACCAGCGGCATGGCGAGCGCATCGTCGCCCATTTGCCAGGCACCGAAGCTCTCGCCCATGTCGCAGTTCAGGAGGATTCGTCTGTTCATGCCACAAGCTTAGAGCGGCGGCAGGAGCGGCACCAGTGGCCGGATGCAATCCGCGCTCAGGCGCTCTCTGGCCGGCCGCGCATTACCTCCGGATTAGCCCTCAATAGACGTCGCGACGATAGCGCCCTTGCTCGATCAATTCGGCCACCGCCGCCTCGCCCAGCAGCTCATGCAACACGCCATCCACCCCGGCCGCCATGCCGGCGAGGCTGCCGCACACGTAGATCGCCGCCCCTTGCGCCAGCCAGTCGCGCAGCTGCTCGGCGGACTCGCGCAAGCGATCCTGCACATAGACCTTGTGCGCCTGGTCGCGGGAGAACACCAGGTCCAGGCGTTCCAGCTCAGCGCCGGCCAGCCAAGCCTGCAGCTCGTCGCGGCAATAGAAGTCGTGGGCCTGATTGCGCTCGCCGAACAGCAGCCAGTTCCGCCGATGACCGGCCTCGATGCGCGCCTTGAGCAGGCTGCGCAACCCGGCCAGGCCGGTGCCATTGCCCAGCAGTATCAGCGGCCGAGCATCTTGCGGCGGATGGAAGCTGCTGTTGCGCCGCAGCCGCGCCTGGAATGTCTGCGCGGGCATCAGCTCATGGCACAGCCAGCCAGAGCCGAGGCCCAGGGAACCGTCGGGGTGGGTTTCCTGGCGCACGATCAACTCCAGCGCGCCATCGCTGGGCAACGAGGCAATCGAGTATTCGCGCACGGCCAGAGCGCTGTCGTTGCGCGGCAGCACTTCGAGCAGATCGCCGGCCTGCCAGGTCGCGCCCTCGGGCGGTTGCAAGCGCAACAGAAAAGTCGGCGCGCCGGCACTGCCGGGGTTCAGGCATTCTCGGGCGAGCAAGCGCCACTCGCCAAAGGGTCGCTGCAGCGTCGGCAGCGCGGCGGCACCGGTCAGCGCGCTCAGTTGCCGCGTCCAGCTGGCAATGGCCTCGGCATCGCCATTATCGACCTCGACCGCGGCAAACAGGCTGCTGGCGCCCTGGCGGCTCAACCAGTCATGCAGGCGTCGGGCAAAGCCACAGAACTGCTGGTATTGGCGGTCACCCAGGGCCAGCACCGCATAGCTCAGCTCGCCCAGTGCCAGCTCACCCTCGAGCAGCCTGCGCTCGAAGCCGCGCGCGCTGTCCGGCGCCTGGCCGTCGCCGAAGGTGCTGACCACGAACAGCGCATTTTGCGCCTGGCTCAGGCTGCGCTCATCCAGGTTGGCCAACGACTGCACCATCACCGGCAGCCCGGCCGCTTGCAGCTGCCCGGCAGTTTGCCAGGCCAGTTGCTCGGCGAAACCACTCTGGCTGGCAAAACCGATCAGCCAATTATTGTGCCCGTTTGCGCCTTCGACCAAGCCACTGCGTGCGCGCACGACCGCGCGCTTCTTGCGCCTCCGATCGAGGTAGAGCAACCAGCCGGTGACGGCGAACAACGGCATCGCCAGGCTGGCCAGCAGCATCAGGATACGCCCGGGCAGGCCGAAGTACTCGCCGGTGTGCAGGGCATAGACGCTGGCCAGCAACTGCGCGGAGAAGGACTTGTCGGCGTAGCGCTGATGCCGGCTGACCTCTCCGCTGAGCGGGTCGAGCCGCAGCTGGTTCAACGCGCGCGGATGCTCGGCGTCCGCCAGCAGGTAGAACACCGTGGCCGGCTGACCGGCCACCGGCGGCAGACGCAGGTTCCAGGCCACCAGCCCGGGCCCTGCCGCATCCTGCAGACTGCGCCACAGTGCGTCGTAGTCGACCAGCGGCGGCGCGGCCTGCGCCGTCTCGCCACGCCCGGCCCGTGACGCGCGTGAGCCGCCCGGCTTGCCTTGCTGCTGCGCGGACGCATCGCCGAGCAGGCGGGTCATGCCCTCGCGGTACCAGTCATAGGACCAGTACAGACCGGTCAGCGCGGCGCACAGATAGAGCAGCAGGCACCAGGTGCCGGCGACCGCGTGCAGGTCCCAGTTGAACGCGCGGCCCTTTTTCGCCCAGTCGAGGCTCAGCCAGGCGCGCCAGTTCCAGGCCTGGCGCGGCCAGCGCAGATACAACCCGGACAGGCAGAAGAACAGCAGCGCCAGGGTGCTGGCGGCGGTGATCTGCTTGCCGCTGTCGCCCATGGCGAGGAAGCGGTGCAGTTGCAGCATCAGGCCGAAGAACGCCTGCCCGCGCGGCTCGGCGAGCAGCTCGCCGCTGTAGGGGTCGAAGTAACGCATCGGCCC
>JBFKAF010000366.1:0-4216 GCA_041621735.1 Pseudomonas sp. | reverse complement strand
TGCTGCCGTCGTGATACGCCTGCTTGGCGATTTCCGCGGCCTTGTCGTAGCCGATGTGCGGGTTCAGCGCGGTCACCAGCATCAGGCCGCGTTCCAGGTGCGCGGCCATTTGCCTGGCGTCTGGTTCCAGGCCTGCGATGCAGTGGCGCTGGAAGTTGCGGCAGCCGTCGGCGAGCAGGCGAATCGACTGCAGCAGATTGTGGATGATCACCGGCTTGTACACGTTGAGTTGCAGGTGCCCCTGGCTGGCGGCGAAGCCGATGGCGACATCGTTAGCCAGTACCTGGCAGGCCAGCATCGATAGCGCTTCGCATTGGGTCGGGTTGACCTTGCCCGGCATGATCGAGCTGCCCGGTTCGTTGGCCGGCAACCTGACCTCGGCAAACCCGGCGCGCGGGCCGGAACCGAGCAGGCGTAGATCGTTGGCCATTTTCATCAGGGCCACGGCAAGGGTCTTCAGGGCGCCAGAGAGGCTGGTCAGCGGCTCATGCCCGGCCAGGGCCGCGAACTTGTTGGGCGCACTGACCAGTTGCAGGCCGCTCAAGGCCGCCAACTCGGCGGCCATGGCTTCGCCGAAGCCCGGCGGCGAGTTGAGTCCGGTGCCGACTGCGGTGCCACCCTGAGCCAGTTCGCACACCGCCGGAAGGCTGGCGCGTATCGCGCGTTCGGCGTAGTCGATCTGTGCGATGAAGGCCGAAAGCTCCTGGCCGAAGGTGATGGGCGTGGCATCCATCAAGTGCGTGCGTCCTGTCTTCACCAGCTGGTTGTGGCGTGCGGCCTGTTCGGCCAAGCCGCCGGACAGCTCGGCGATGGCCGGCAACAGATCCTGCTGCACGGCGCTGACCGCGGCGATATGCATGGCGGTGGGGAAGCTGTCGTTGGAACTTTGCGCACGGTTGACGTGATCGTTCGGGTGCACCGGGCTCTTGCCGCCGCGCGCACCGCTCGCCAGCTCGTTGGCGCGGCCGGCGATCACTTCATTGACGTTCATGTTGCTCTGGGTGCCACTGCCGGTCTGCCACACCACTAGGGGGAATTGATCGTCATGCTGGCCGGCGAGTATCTCGTCGGCGGCCTGCTCGATCAGGCGGGCGGTGTCCTGTGGCAAGTCGCCGATACGGTTGTTGACGCGGGCCGCGGCTTTCTTGATCAGCGCCAGGGCGTGCAGTACGGCCAGCGGCATGCGCTCTTCGCCGATGGCGAAGTTGATCAGCGAACGTTGGGTTTGTGCGCCCCAGTAGGCATGTTCAGGGACTTCGATTGGGCCGAGGCTGTCGGTTTCGGTTCGGTTCATCAAGGCTCTCCAAGGCTCTCCGGGGACGGTCTAGCAAGTTTAGGCCGCTGTTACTGGCCTTGGGTTCCCCTGTGGCCTGCACGACTATTCGATTAGTCAATTTCGGCGTCTGCGGCCCTAGCGCAGGCCACTAGTGTCCCGACGACGTTGAAATGTCGACTAATCGCGGTCTTACCCATGTACCGCGATCCCTGTAGGGTGGATTAGGCGCATGCAACCGATAGCGATGAGCCTGCAATGGCCAGACATTTCATGATTGACACGACACCATCCGTTCCATTGCAACGCTTACCAGCGGGTGTGGGTTGCACCGAGCCAGCCGAGCGCAGCATCCACCGGTACCCGCTCGCCAAGTGGGCCGCGCAGTACGCCGTGAAAGTGGCCGAACAATTGCCGGGTGTCGGCGTAGAACGGTCCCAGGCGTCGGCAGGCATGATGTTGCTGGCGCGGGGTGAAGGTCAGGGCGACGCGTGCATCGTCGGTGCTCAGTTGCCAGGGAGCCAGTGGGTTGCCCGGGGTTGGCTGAATATGCACCGGGGTGTTCAGGTGCAGCAGTTCGCCACCAAACCACAGGGCATTTTCCGAGAGGCCGCTGTGATCGGTCCAACCCGAGCCGAAGTTGCCGGCAATGCCACCCGATGCGGCGAACGCGGCGCGCGTCCAGTGGCTGCGCAGCGGCCAGACGCCGCGACCAAAATCCATGGCGGCGAAGCTTTGTCCGGGCACGCACGCATAGTGCTGGCTTCCCAGCTGCAGGCTGCCGCTGGTGGGCAAGCCTAGTTGTCGGCAGGTGGCGTGAAAGCTGTGCTTGCCGAGCGGCGCGACCAGGTTGACCGAGTCGAGGTGGGCAGGACGCTGGATGTCCAGCGCCACGTGCAGCGGCTGCCCGCCGATGTCCGGAGCGGCGACTGTCACGCGCAGGCGGCCGGGGTATTCGGCAAAACGCAGTTGCAGGCGGGGATGCTCGAACTCATGGCTGTGTTGCGGTTGATCCGGTAGTTGTTTGCCGCGTGCAATCGCTCGCGCCTGGCTATGCGCGACGGCCTGGCCGCTTTGCAGGTCGAGAAAGTAGGCGGAGCCGTAGCTGAGGTAATCGAAGTCCGCCTGGGTCAGCGACAACATCCAGTGCGGGGTGGTAATGCACCAATGGTTCCAGCGCTTGCGTCGACCTAAGTGACCGGGAATTGCACAGTCGATACGAGGGCGAGGCGACCAACCGATGGCCTGCGGGTTGAGGCGGCCATGAGCATCGCACAGCGCTATCAATGCGGGGGGCTGCTGACTGAGGTTGTTCATCTGACACGTCCATGTGTGTACTGCTGGCGGTGCAACTGGGTGCCGGCAAAAGAGCGTAGAACCGAATGATGGCGCAAAGCATGCACGGGCACTCATGGCCGGGGCAAGTGCTGGCATTTTGGCTCGGCTGTGGGCCGTGCGCCAGTCAACGGTTAAGCGCTGAGGGTGAGTACAGCGGAGGAGTACTTGAGTGGTGGAGGGGCTAGGGCACAAAATGGCGGCTTCTGGGAGCCTGTCGGATTTGACCGTCCGTAGCGAGTGAAGGTCCGGTTTGAGTCGGTTTTACCGATCTTTCGAGGCGAATAGTGCGCTATTTAACGAGAAAGAGCGGCAAAAATGGGCAACTCCGGCTTTTCCGCAGTAGGGCAGCGTTAAGTCCGACAGGCTCCTAGGGTCTAACCAGCCTCGTGCCATTCGCTTAGGAGTACCCGATGCCTCGTTTATCTGCCCTCTGTGCCAGCGTACTGTTGGTTTGCAGCAGCGCCCAGGCGTTGGCCGACGCCAGCAGCCATGCGGCCGATGCAGAGCGCTTCCTGCAATTGGCGCGTGCCGACAAACTGGCCGTGCCGGTATATGCCCAGGTGCAGCAGATGTTTGCCCAGCGGTTTGCCGAGAGCAACGCAGGAGAAAATCAGCAGGCGCTGTTGGAGGCCTACCAGGCCAAGGCCAATGCCGCGCTGGATCAGGCCGTCGGCTGGGACAAACTCAAGCCGGACATGGTCAAACTCTATACCAGTAACTTCAATGAGCAGGAGCTCAAGGAACTGATCGACTTCTATCAGTCGCCACTGGGCCAGAAAGTCCTGCAGAAAATGCCGACCCTGACTGCGCAAGCGGCGCAACTGACCCAGGGCAAACTGCAAGCGGCTGTGCCTAAAGTGAACAAGATGCTGGCGGACATGACTGCCGAGCTGGAACCGAAAAAGCCGTAAACGGAGCGATGAATGTCGAAACTTGCACAACTCCAGGCGGCGTTTGCCGCGCTGGAACCCCAGCACCTCGAGGTGCTGGACGAAAGCCATATGCACAGCCGCGGTCTGGAAACCCACTATAAGGCGGTGATCGTCAGCCCGCAGTTCAGCGGCTTGCATGCGGTTAAGCGGCATCAGAAGGTATATGCCGCGCTTGGTGAGCTGATGAGTCAGCTGCATGCCCTGGCGCTGCACACCTACACACCCGAGGAGTGGCTGGCGCAGGGCGCTGCACCGGATTCGCCGACTTGCCGGGGTGGCAGCAAAGCTGGCTAGGTTTTTTTCACCCGGACCGCTCCCTAGCCGGTAGCCAGTAGCCTGGATTAGCCGAAGGCGTAATCCGGGAACCATCAACCCCGGATTACGCTGGCGCTAATCCAGGCTACGAGTTCTACACCTTGGCCGCCAACAAACGTAAACTGTGCGACACGCCGGCCTTCGCCGGCGCCTTAATTCTATGTACCCAGTCCGCCCTTTACGTGGGCGACTACTGAAGGACAATCCTCATGACCGACAAAATCGTCGTAGCGGCGCTGTACAAGTTCGTCTCCTTGCCCGACTTCGAGGCGCTGCGTGAACCGCTGCTCGACGCAATGCTGAAACATGGCATCAAGGGCACGCTGTTGCTCGCCGAAGAAGGCATCAACGGCACCGT
>JBFKAF010000365.1:0-4225 GCA_041621735.1 Pseudomonas sp. | reverse complement strand
GCGGCGGGATGTGCAGGGATTCGACGCTGTCGTAGTCCCAGTGCGGGTAGTCGGAGGCGAACAACAGGGTGTTCTCGCCGTCCATCGCCTCGAGAATCGCCCACAGGTGCTCGACCTTGGTGCCCGGCTGCTCCAGCGGCTGGGTGGTGAAGCGGATGTTGCGCTTGAAGTACTCGCTGGGCAGCATCTTCAGCCACGGCGTCTCCTTGCGCAGCGCCTTGTAGTTGGCATCCAGGCGCCAGAGCAGGCTCGGCACCCAGGCCACGCCGCATTCGATGACCACGAAGTACAGGTCCGGCCACTTCTCGAATACGCCCTGGGCAATCATGCTGGCCACGTGGGTCATGGCCGACTGCGGCAGCAGTGCATGGGTTTCCCAGAAGAAGGTGGTCGGCCCCGCGCCGATCGGGTTGCTGTTGACTCCGCCCTGGCCGCCCAAGTGGATGGCGAACGGCAAGCCCATCTCTGCGCAGGCTTCGTAGATGGGGTGGTAGAAGGGGTCGCCGTAGGGGCGCTGGGCGCCATGGGAGGCCAGCACCTGAACGATGTCCGGATGGCCGCCGAGGCGGCGGATTTCCGCGGCGGCGCCATGCGGGTCGGTCGGGCTGATTACCAGTGAGCCCTTGAAGCGACTGTCCTTGGGCAGCCAGTAATCGACCATCCAGTCGTTATAGGCGCGCACCAGCGCCGCGGCGTAATAGGGGTTGGCCAGGGTCGAAGCCTCCAGGGCTTCGTCGCCGGTGAGGATGGCATAGTCGATGTTGTAACGATCGAGATGCTTCTCCTTCATGATGCTGTAGTGCTCGTCCTGGGTCGCCGGATTGATGTCGGCGCGCTTGAAGCCTTCCGGGTGCAGCCAGGGACGGTGGCCGTGGGGGAAGGCGCCGACCGGGCCGGGCTGTTCGCCGCGAATGAAGAAATCCTTGAAGATTCCGTCCATGTAGGGGAGCAACACCTCCGCCGACATCCAGTAGTTGTGGCAATCGCAGTCGATGATCGTGGTCATCTTTCAGGCTCCTGTGGTGATACGCGGCGGCGAGTCGAGGCCGACCCGGCCGCCGCGACTGGGTGATGACTGCCATCCTAAGAACCTGATTTAAATTTTTATAATGAATTAAAAGTGCCGTATAAATGCAAAATAACGATTGATTGAGCTGCCTGGGATACCGCGGATGAAAATCGAATTTCTGGATACCTTTGCCGACCTGGTGGAGACGCGAAACTTCAACCGTACCGCCGAGCGCCTGTGCATCACCCAGTCGACGGTGAGCATGCGCATCCGCAGCCTGGAGCAGGCCATCGGTGCCCAGCTGTTCATTCGCGGCCGCTCGGGCGCCGAGCTGACCGCCGAGGGCCGGCGTTTCGAGAGCTATGCCAGCAACCTGCGCCTGTGCTGGAACCAGGCCCGCCAGGACATCAGCATGCCGCGCGACTATCAGGGCCGGCTGCGCATCGCCACCCAGGTGAGCCTGTGGCAGCGGTTGATCAGCAAGTGGGTGTTCTGGCTGCGCCAGGAATTTCCCAAGACCGCCATCCATGTCGAGGCCGACTACTCGAAGACCATGATCGACGAGCTGAGCTTCGGCAATCTGGACATCGCGGTGATCTACACCCCGCAATACCGCCCCGAACTGGAGATCCAGCACCTGTTCAACGAGCGCTTCGTGATGGTTGCGTCGCAGCCGCAGGCGCTTGCCGAGGTACGCGTGGAAGACTACGTACTGGTCGCCATCTGCCCGCACTTCGTCGCCCGCCACGGCGAATTGCTGCCGCAGCTGCAACTGGCGCCGGTGTCCATGGGCCTGGGCGTGATGAGCGTGGAGTACCTGCGCGGCCGCGGGGGCGCCGCCTACCTGCCGGCCGACCTGGCGCAGTCCTATATCGAGCGCGGCGAATTCTTCCCGGTGGCCGACGCGCCGCAGATCGAGCAGCCGGTGTTCGTTTCCTTTCTCAGCAAGAACCGCCATCGCCCGCAGATCAGCAAGGCGCTCAAGGCGCTGCGCCTGATCGCCCTCGACTGAGGCCGTGGCCCTCGCCGTTCCACTCGGTGGCGTGCTCCGGTCAGGCTGATCGTAAATAGCGATTAATATCGCAAAAATAAACAATCATCATGATTGATAGGCTCTTCTCAGCCAACTGCCGGCAATCCGCTGCCCGGCAGACGAAGAAGAGGCCTGCCCCCATGAAGAGCCTGTCGATCGACCCCGCCCAGCTAGCCGCGCTGCCGTTCTGGCCTGCCAGCGAGCTGGAGGTGCGTTGCATCCAGATCACCCAGGAAACCCACGACGTCGCCTCCTTCTGTTTCGCCGCGACTCAGCCGTTGCTGTTCACCTTCAAACCGGGCCAGTACGTCAGCCTCAAGGTGGCGATCGACGGGCGTCAGGAGGTGCGCTGCTACTCCATCTCCACGCCGCCCTCGCGGCCCTACAACTTCTCCATCACGGTGAAGAAGGTGCCCGGCGGCCTGGTTTCCAACTGGCTGCATGAGCACTTCCATGAAGGCGACTGCCTCAAGGTGCAGGGCCCCCAAGGCGGCTTCAATCTTATCGATCAACCCTGCGACAAGGCGCTGATGCTCTCCGGCGGCAGCGGCATCACCCCGCTGATGTCGATGAGCCGCTGGCTCTACGACACTGCCGCCGATGTCGATGTGCACTTCGTGCACAGCGCGCGTACTCCGGACGACATCATCTACCACCAGGAGCTGCAGGCAATCGATGCGCGCGCGCCGAACTTCCGCCTGTCGCTGGTCTGCGAGGGCAGCCTGAGCGGGGCGACCTGGTCGGGCTACCGCGGTTTCCTCGACGCCGCCATGTTGCGCCAGATGGTCCCGGACCTGTTCGAGCGCACCGTCTATGTCTGCGGCCCGGAAACCTATATGCGCGCGGTGCGCGGCATTCTGCAGAGCCTGGACTTTCCCATGCAGCGCTACTTCGAGGAGAGCTTCGGCGGCGCCGTACCCGCGGCCCCGGTTCCGCTCCCGGAGTCGGAGTCGACCAGCGCCGGCGAAGCCGCCACGCATCAGGTGAGCTTCAGCCGTGCCGGCAAGTGCGTCAGCGGCGCCGCCGCAGAAACCATTCTCGACATTGCCGGCAAGCACGGCCTGTGGATTCCCTCGGCCTGCCGCATGGGCTTCTGCGGCGCCTGCAAGCTGCGCCGGGTCAGCGGCGAGGTACGCATGAACCACAGCGGCGGCATCAGCGACAGCGAGATCAACGATGGCTACGTCCTGGCCTGCTGCAGCTATGCACAAGGCGACGTGGCGTTCGACTACTGAGATCAGTCGGGCGTCGCCAGCGCCCGGCCCAGCGAGAGGAAGCAGCTATGCATCAGGCCCTGCGGGTTGAACATCTAAGCGTCTCCTATGCCGGCCAGTATGCCGTCGAGGATGCCAGTCTGAGTATCGAGACGGGGCAGCTGGTCGGCATCATCGGCCCCAACGGCGCGGGCAAGTCGAGCCTGCTCAAGGCCATACTCGAGCTGATTCCCAGCGACCACGGGCGCATCGAGATCGGCGGCCGGCCGTTGTCGCAGGCCCGCCGCACGGTCGCCTATGTGCCGCAGCGCAGCGAGATCGACTGGCAGTTTCCGATCAATGTGCTGGACACCGTGGTGCTCGGGACCTACCCCACCCTCGGCTGGTTCAACAAACCCGGTCGGCATGAACGGCAGACCGCCCTGGAGTGTCTGCGTCGGGTCGGCATGCAGGACTTCGCCTTGCGCCAGATCGGCGAGCTGTCCGGCGGCCAGCAGCAGCGGGTCTTCCTCGCCCGTGCGCTGGCCCAGCACGCCGACCTGTACCTGCTCGACGAGCCCTTCGTCGGCATCGACGCACTCAGCGAACGCACCATCATCGGCATCCTCAAGGCCCTGCGCGACGCGGGCAAGACGGTGTTGGTGGTGCATCACGACTTGAGCAAGGCCATCGAGTACTTCGACCGCTTGATCCTGATCAACAAGCGCATTCTCAGCTACGGCGCCGCCGCCGAGGTCTGCACCCCGGCCGCCCTGGCCAAGGCCTACCTGGGCGACTTGCCCTTCACCCATCAACCGGGAGTGGCCTGCTGATGAGCTTCCTTCAAGCCGTTGTGGCGTACGACTTCCTGCAGAAGGCCCTGCTGACCTCGGCCATGGTTGGCATCATCTGCGGGGTGATCGGCTGCTTCATCATCCTGCGCGGCATGGCGCTGATGGGCGATGCAATCTCCCATGCGGTGCTGCCCGG
>JBFKAF010000364.1:0-4229 GCA_041621735.1 Pseudomonas sp. | reverse complement strand
GAGTCGGTCCTGGCGTTCCAGCTGCAGGGCCAGGTCGATCATCAGGATGGCGTTCTTCTTCACCACGCCGATCAGCAGGAACAGGCCGAGCAGCGAGATCAGGCTGAACTCGCCGCCGGTGAGTATGATCGCCAGCAAGGCGCCGACCCCGGCCGAGGGCAGCGTCGAGAGAATGGTCAGCGGGTGGATGTAGCTCTCGTAGAGGATGCCCAGCACGATGTAGACCACCAGCAAGGCGCCGAGGATCATCAGCGGCTGGCCCTTGGCGGCGCTGGCGAAGGCGCCGCCGGTACCGCCCAGGCTGCCCTGCACCTCGGTCGGCAGGTTGATTTCGGCCACCGCCCGGGCGATGGCGGCATTGGCCCGTTCCTGCGTCACCTCAGGCGCCAGGGAGTAGCCGATACTGTCCGCGGCGAACTGGCCCTGATGATTGACCCTGTCCTCTTCCAGGCTGCGCTCCCAGCGGGCGAAGCTCGACAGCGGCACGCGCTGGCCCTCGGCGCCGATCACCTGGATCTGCCCGAGCGCCTCCGGGTATTCGGCGTACTTGGGGTTGATTTCCATCACCACGCTGTACTGATTGAGGCTGTCGTAGATGGTGGAGATCTGCCGCTGGCTGAAGGCGTTGTTCAGCACCGCGGTGACCATGCTCATGTCCACGCCCAGGCGCCGGGCGGCGTCGCGGTCGACGACCAGGCGGATCTGCTGGGCGCCCTCGCCTTCGTTGGCGTCAATGTCGGTCAGTTCGGGCAGCGCCGCCAGGGCGTCGCGCACCTTGGGCAGCCAGGCGTTGAGGTCGTCCAGCTCGCTGGCCATGAGCACGTACTCGTTTTCCGAACTGCGCCCCTGGCGGCCGCCGAATTGCAGGTCCTGATCCGGCATCAGGAACAGTCGGCCACCGGGCACCTTGGGCACGCTGCCGCGCAGGCGATCGATCACCTGCTGGGCGGACAGGTCGCGTTCGGCCACCGCTTTCAGGCGAATCACCAGGAAGGCATTGTTGATCCCGCCGGAGCCGCCGATAAAGCCGGCCACGCTCTGCACCGCCGGGTCGGCGAGCAAGGCGCGGCGGTAGATTTCCATCTTCGGCTGCATGACCTGAAAGGACAGGCCATCGTCACCACGCACGAAGCCGATCAGCTGGCCGGTGTCCTGCTGCGGCATAAAGGTCTTCGGCACTTCGACGAACAGGAACACATTGAAGGCCACGGTCGCCAGCAGGCTCAGCAGGGTCAGGCGGTGATGGCGCAAGGCCCAGTCCAGGCTGCGGCCATAAGCCGCGAGCACGCGAGCTTGCAGCCGTGCGCCGAAGCGCTGCAGAGCGCCCTGCTCGGCTTCGCCGCGCTCGGGTTTGAGCCAGCGCGCACAGAGCATCGGCGTCAGGGTCAGCGACACCAGCATGGAGATCAGGATGGCCACCGCCAGGGTGATGGAAAACTCGCGGAACAGGTTGCTGACAATGCCGCCCATAAACAGGATCGAGAGAAACACCACGACCAGCGACAGGTTCATCGACAGCAGGGTGAAGCCGACCTCGCGCGAGCCCTTGAACGCCGCCGCCATGGGCGTCTCGCCGGCCTCGATATGCCGCGAGATGTTCTCCAGCACCACGATGGCGTCGTCCACCACCAGGCCGGTGGCAATGATCAGCGCCATCAGCGACAGGTTGTTCAGCGAGAAGTCCAGCAGGTACATCGCCGCGAAAGTGCCGACCAGCGACACCGGCACCGCCAGCGCCGGGATCAGCGCGGCGCGCCAGCGGCCGAGGAAGGCGAACACCACCAGAATCACCAGGGCCACGGCGATCAACAGGGTGCGTTCGGCTTCATGCAGGGTGGCGCGGATCACCGGCGAGCGGTCAATCGCCACCTCCAGGGTGACGTTGGCCGGCATCACCGCCTGCAAGGCCGGCAGCTGGGCGCGAATGTCAGCGATGGTTTCGATGATGTTGGCGCCGGCCTGGCGATTGATCACCAGCAGCACCGCCGGATCGTCGTTGTAGAAACCGCTGTTGTAGCGGTCCTGCACGCCGTCGCTGACCTCGGCGACATCGCCCAGGCGCACCGCCGCGTCGTTCTGATAGCGGATGATCAGCGGGCGGTAGTCGGCGGCCTTCGCCAGCTGGTCGTTGGCCTGGATCTGCCAATGCCGCGTGCTGTCCTCCACCGCGCCCTTGGGGCGGTCGAGGTTGGCCTGGCTGATCGCCTCGCGCACCTCGTCCAAGGCGATGCCGTAGTGGTCAAGCAGGCGCGGTTCCAGGGCCACACGCACCGCCGGCAGCGAGCTGCCGCCGATCTGCACCTCACCGACGCCCTGCACCTGGGCCAGTTTCTGCGCCAGTACGCTGGACGCCAGGTCGTACAGCTCGCCCTTCTGCAGCACCGGCGAGGTCATCGACAACACCATGATCGGCGCCTGGGATGGGTTGACCTTGCGGTAGCTGGGCATGTTGCGCATGCCGCTGGGCAGCAGGTTGCGCGCGGCATTGATCGCCGCCTGCACCTCGCGGGCGGCGGCATCGACATCACGGTCGATATCGAACAGCAGGATGATCCGCGTATTGCCCTGGCTGCTGCGGCTGGTCATCTCGCTGATGCCGGCGATGGTGCCGAGCGAGCGCTCCAGCGGCGTGGCCACGCTGGAGGCCATGATCTGCGGGCTGGCGCCGGGCAGGCTGGCATCGACCACGATGGCCGGGAAATCCATCTTCGGCAGCGGCGCCACCGGCAACAGGCCGAAGGTCAGGCCGCCGAGCAGGAGAATCGCCAGGCTCAGCAGCAGGGTCGCCACCGGGCGGCGGATAAAGGGCGCCGAGAGGTTCATGGCTGGACCACGACACCCGCCGCGCTGCGCCCACTGAGGCGCCGCGACAGGCGGTCGAACCACAGGTAAATCACCGGTGTGGTGAACAGCGTGAGCACCTGACTGAGCAGCAGGCCGCCGACCATGACGATACCCAGGGGCTGGCGCAACTCGGCCCCGGAGCCGCTGGCCAGCATCAGCGGAATGGCGCCGAACAGCGCCGCCAGGGTGGTCATCAGAATCGGCCGGAAACGCAGCAAGGCCGCCTGGTAAATCGCCGCCTCGGGGGCCAGGCCCTGCTGGCGCTCGGCCTCCAGGGCGAAGTCGATCATCATGATGGCGTTCTTCTTGACGATGCCGATCAGCAGGATGATGCCGATGATCGCGATCAGGCCCAGGTCATTACCGCTCAGCAGCAAGGCCAGCAAGGCGCCGACCGCGGCCGAGGGCAACGTGGAGAGGATGGTGATCGGGTGGATATAGCTCTCGTAGAGCACGCCGAGGACGATGTACATGGTCACCACGGCTGCGAGGATCAGCAACAGGGTGCTCGACAGCGAACTGCGAAAGGCCTCGGCGGCGCCCTGAAAGCGGCTCTGGATGCCGGCCGGCAAGCCGATGGCCTGCTCGACCTGTTCGATCACCGCCACCGCCTCGCCCAGCGAGGTATTCTCGGCCAGGTTGAACGACACGGTGACCGCCGGGAACTGGCCGATATGGTTGATCAGCAGTGAAGCCGCGCGCTGCTCTATCTTCGCCAGGGCGGACAGCCGCACCTGGGCGCCGCTGGCGCTGCGCACATGGATCTGCTCCAGCGCGGCCGGACCGAGGCTGCCAGCGCCCTGACTCTCCAGTACCACCCGGTACTGGCTGGCCTGGGTGAAGATGGTCGATATCTGTCGCTGGCCGAAGGCGTCATACAGCGCGTCATCGATGTCGCTGACACTGACACCGAGGCGCGCGGCGGCGTCGCGGTCGATTTCAAGAAACACCTGCAAGCCGCGGTTCTGCAGGTCGCTGGCCACGTCGCTGAGCTCGGCTTGCCGACTCAGGGCCTCGACCAGCCTGGGCGTCCAGCTCTCCAGCAGGGCCATATCCGGCGACTCCAGGCTGAACTGGAACTGGGTGCGGCTGACCCGGCCCTCGATGCTCAGGTCCTGCACCGGTTGCAGGTACAACTGGATGCCTGGCACCTGGGCCAGTTCGGGACGCAGGCGTTCGATCACCTGACTGGCGGTGACCTCGCGCTCACTATGCGGTTTGAGATTAATCAGCAGGCGGCCACTGTTCAGCGTCGGGTTATCGCCGTCCACGCCGATATAGGACGACAGGCTGGCCACCGCCGGGTCCTGCAGTAGCACCTCGGCCAGGCGCTGTTGGCGCTCGCTCATGGCACCAAAGGAAATGCTCTGCGGCGCCTCGGAAAT
>JBFKAF010000363.1:0-4237 GCA_041621735.1 Pseudomonas sp. | reverse complement strand
GACCGCGGGCTCACGCGCGCCGAACAGTCGTTGCAGCAACCCTGGACGCGCGACCTCGTCCCGCCCCAAGACATTCAGGGCCTGACGCTGCAATTGACTCAGTTCGGCCAGCAGCAGCGACAGTTCGTGCAGCTGACCGGCGCGGCTGTCGAGTTGCTTGGCATAGCTTTTCAGTGCCTTGCGCAGCTCGCGCGGCAACTCCAGGCTGAGCAGCTGACCGGCCAGGCCCGCCAGCGCCCCGACGACTTGCTCGCTGCGCTGCTGGCGGCGTTGTTCGGAGTCCAGTACGGTTTTTTCCAGACGCGGAATCAACGCCGACAACCCGGCATCCATATCTTCACGCCGGAGCATGGCACGCAGATCCTGCATGCACTGATCCACCGCCTTGTCCGCACCCTCCGCAGCCAGGCTGCTGCGCACCAGGCCACGGCGCAACAGGTCGAGACGGGTATCCCAACGGCGTTCGAGCTGCTCCTGCTGCTCGAGCCTGGCCAAATATTTGTCTTTCCAGCGCTGGGCGTCGTCGGTCATGAAGAGCTTCCACCAAGGGGCGCTTTCAGCATAGGCGACTGATCATTTCCCGGCGCCTGAGGCAGGCGAATTTCCACCGCCACCGGCAAGTGGTCGGAGATCGGCTGGGCCAGCACGGCCACCCGCTCCAACTCCAGCCCGGGACTCAGCAGGATGTGATCGAGGCAACGCTGCGGACGCCAGCTGGGGAAGGTCGCCTCGATCTGCGGCGCCAGCAGGCCGAGGTCGCGGAGCGGCGAATGCTGCAACAGGTCACGGGCGTGGGTGTTCATGTCGCCCATCAGCACCTGATGCCGGTAGCCGCCGATCAACTCGCGGATATAGGCCAGCTGACGGGTCCGGGTTCGCGCCCCAAGGGCCAGGTGCATCATCACCACGACGACGGCCTCTGCCCCCTCGCCAAGGCGCAGCAGCATGGCACCCCGACCAGGGGGGCCGGGCAGCGGGTGGTCTTCCAGCAGACTGGGACGCAGGCGACTGAGCACGCCGTTGCTATGCTGCGCCAAGCGGCCGAGATTGCGGTTGAGCTGCTGGTACCAGTAAGGGAAGGCGCCGAGATGGGCGAGATGCTCGACCTGATTGACGAAACCGGAACGCAGGCTGCCGCCATCGACTTCCTGCAGGGCCACCAGATCGTAATCGCCGAGCAGTTGCCCGATCCGTTGCAGGTTACCGGCCCGGCCGGTGTGTGGCAGCACATGCTGCCAGCCGCGAGTCAGGTAGTGCCGATAACGTTCGGTGCTGATACCCACCTGAATATTGAAACTCAGTAGCCGTAGACGGCCATCGCCGGGCCAGTCACTGCTGACCGGACACTGTGGGTTGACCTGTGGGTCACACAGGCCAACCGCGCGGCTGGCTTGCCAACGCCTCAGCATGCTTGGCGCTCGGGCCGGCCGCCTACTGGGCGGCGCGCTCCTTGGCAATCAGCTGGTCGGCCACCTGCAGGGTCTGTTGAGGACCGCCGGCGCTGCTGAGGTCGAAGCGGTATTTACCGTTGACGATCATCACCGGTACGCCGCTGATCTGATAGGCCATGGCCAGTTTCTTGGCCTTTTCCATCTGGCCTTTCACGCCGAAGGAGTTGTAGGTCTTGAGGAAAGCATCCTTGTCCAAGCCCTGACCGACCAGGAACTCGGCCATTTCATCGGGAGTCGCCAGCTTCTTGCCTTGTTTGTGGATGGCATTGAAGACGGCGTCGTGAACTTTCTGCTCGACCTGCATATTTTCCAAGGTGATGAACAGCTGCCCGTGGGCGTTCCACACGCCGCCGAACAGCGCCGGGATGCGCACGAAGTTGACGTCTTCCGGCAATTGTTCGACCCACGGATTGATGGTCGACTCGAACTGATAGCAGTGCGGGCAACCGTACCAGAACAACTCGACCACCTCGATCTTGCCCGGCTTGGACACCGGCACCGGGCTGCTCAGTTCGACATACTCTTTGCCGGCTTGAATCGGCTCGGCCTGCGCGGCCACACCGAACAGGCTGGCAGTGGCGAGAGCGGCACAGAGGATCAGATTACGCATGCATTACTCCTTGGCGGTTAAGCGGTGCCCCATGGCAGACCAGCGTTCGACCCGCCGTGCGGGGAACAGGTTCCGACTATTGTAGTCGCGCGAGAAATGAAAAAGGGTGGCCTCGGCCACCCTTTTCCTTCCACTGCATTGCAACCTGTTACGCGATCAATGCAGGCCCTGCACGTAGCTGGACACTGCTTCGATGTCCTTGTTGCTCAGCTTGCCGGCGATAGTGCGCATAACCGCGTTATCGCCGTCGTTGGTCCGCTCGCCTTCACGAAACGCCGTCAGCTGCTTGGCCACGTAACCGGCATGTTGCCCGCCCAACTGCGGGAAACCCGCCGCGTCGAGGCCCGCGCCATTCGGCGAATGGCAACCGGTGCAGGCCGGCATGCCTTCTTCCAGCTTACCGCCGCGGAACAGTGCCTCACCACGCTCGACCAGTTTCGGATCGGCTGCGCCGACGCTCATCTGCTGGCTGCTGTAGTAGGCGGCGATGTCGGCCAGATCCTGCTCGCTGAGGTTATCCAGCAGACCGGTCATCTCCACCACCTGACGTCCACCGGACTTGATGTCGTTCAGCTGCTTGAGCAAATAACGCTCGCCCTGGCCAGCCAGCTTTGGAAAGTTCGGCGCAACGCTATTGCCGTCGGCACCATGGCAAGCGCCACACACCGCCACTTTGCCCTGACCGGCAGCCGCGTCGCCGGCGGCGTGGGCCAGGCCGGTGATACCCAAGGTCAACAGCAGGCTCACGAGTACTTTATTCATCAGCTAATCCAACTACGGCTAAGAGAGAAAGAGTTATAGACCGGGTTTACTGGCTCATCCACTGGATGACAGCCTGATAATCCTCGGCCGTGCAGTCCATGCACAGGCCGCGCGGCGGCATGGCATTCAGACCATTGGTCACGCTGGTCACCAGCGCGTCCATGCCTTTGGCTAAACGCGGCTCCCAGGCCGCCTGATCGCCTTTTTGCGGCGCCATCGGCAGCTGGCCATTATGGCAGGCTGCACAGGCACGAGCGTACACAGCTTCCGGATCCTGGGCGGCCTGAGTGTTGAACGACAGCAGCAGTACGCCGGCAGCGAGTAGCAACTTTTTCATGAGATCGACCTCATCAGTGTGGGGAACGTCCTGTTTTTGATAGACAGATGATTTGAATCGTTCCCGTGAACACTTACCCAATACACGGGACAAAGCGCACACAAAATTTGCGGCATTATATACTGGCGCCACTGAAACGGAAACGACGCCGCTTGCCGCGCCGCGTAGCGCCCGGCAGGATGCGCGCAATTGTCGCAAGGGCAGCGCGCCTGCAACACGACTTCATGCCCGCCCTCACCGGATACCCTGATGCAAACCAAGAACCCTGTTATCGGCCTGTGCCAACAAGCCAGCTTTCTCATCAGCGCCGCCAAGGTCGACCAATGCCCGGACGATCAGGGCTACGAAGTGGCCTTTGCCGGTCGCTCCAACGCCGGCAAATCCAGCGCGCTGAACACCCTGACCCACGCCAGCCTGGCGCGCACCTCGAAAACCCCCGGGCGCACCCAGCTGCTGAACTTCTTCAGTCTGGACGACGAACGCCGCCTGGTCGACCTGCCCGGTTACGGCTACGCCAAGGTGCCCATCCCGCTGAAACTGCATTGGCAGAAGCACCTTGAGGCCTATCTGGGCAGTCGTGAGTGCCTGCGCGGGCTGATCCTGATGATGGACATTCGTCACCCGCTGACCGAATTCGACCAGCTGATGCTCGACTGGACCGCGGCCAGCCAGATGCCCATGCATATTCTCCTGACCAAGGCCGACAAGCTGGCCTTCGGCGCCGCCAAGAACGCACTACTCAAGGTGCAGCAAGACATCCGCAAGCGCTGGGGCGACCGCGTCAGCATTCAACTGTTCTCGGCGCCCAAGCGCCAGGGCGTAGAAGAGGCGCAAGCCGTGCTGGGCGCCTGGATGGGCCTGCTGGAGAGCGGCGAAGCCAGCGAAAGCGAGGCCTGACAGAGCGGACGACGGAGTAGTCTGCCGCTCACCCTGGCCTCGGACTTTTCGCCAGGCAAAAAAATCTATGTCCCAGTTACGTGTTGCACGCCGCTTTTGTAGGGTGGGTTAGTGGCGCTGAGCAGAGGCTGAAAATCAACTGCGGAAATTGCGCGCCGCGTAACCCACCAAGCGGTTGTC
>JBFKAF010000362.1:0-4244 GCA_041621735.1 Pseudomonas sp. | reverse complement strand
CGACCTTGGCCTCGAACGTCAGGCCGCGGAGGATATGGCTGCCGCCGTAGTACTGGTGGAGTTGTTCAACTTGCAGCATGGTTCTGTCCTTGTAGGCTGGCCTTGAGCGTTCCCACGCTTTGCGTGGGCATGCATCTGGCGGCGCTCTGCGTCGCTGGGGCGCAGCGCGCCGCGGTAGGGGTTGCCACGCCGGAGCGTGGCAACCATCAGGGTTATCAGCGGCCCAAATAGACCTCGATCACCCGCTCGTTGGCCTGCACCTGCTCCAGCGCGCCTTCGGCCAGCACGCTGCCCTGGTGCAATACGGTGACGTGGTCGGCGATGCTGCCGACGAAACCCATGTCGTGTTCCACCACCATCAGCGCGTGCCGGCGTGCCAGCGACTTGAACAGCTCGGCGGTGAACTCGGTTTCGGCATCGGTCATGCCCGCCACCGGCTCGTCGAGTAGCAGCAGTTGCGGGTCCTGCATCAGCAGCATGCCGATTTCCAGAAACTGCTTCTGGCCGTGCGAGAGCAGGCCGGCCTGACGATTGCGCGCGCCCTCCAGTTTGATGGTGGCCAGCACCTGGTCGATGCGCTCGCGCTGCGCGCCGCTGAGTGTGGCGCGCAGGCTGGCCCACACCGACTTGTTGGTCTTCTGCGCCAGTTCGAGGTTGTCGAACACGGTCAGCGCCTCGAACACCGTGGGCTTCTGGAACTTGCGGCCGATGCCGGACTGGGCGATCTCGACTTCGCTCATCTGCGTCAGGTCGAGGGTTTCGCCGAAGTAGGCGACGCCGCTGACGGGGCGGGTCTTGCCGGTGATCACGTCCATCAGGGTGGTCTTGCCGGCACCGTTGGGGCCGATGATGCAGCGCAGTTCGCCGACGCCGATATACAGGCTGAGGTTGTTCAGCGCCTTGAAGCCGTCGAAGCTGACGTTGATGTCTTCCAGGGTCAGGATGGTGCCGTGACGCACGTTGAGGCCCTGGCCGGCGGCCTGACTGGCGCCAATGGCGTCGCGGGCGCTGCCGGCTGGGTCGAGGATGAGTTCAGGCATGGCTGTGGCTCTCATCGCGACTTCCTCTGCAAAAGACCGATCACGCCCTTGGGCAGCAGCAGGGTGACCAGGATGAACAGCAAGCCGAGGGCGAACAGCCAGTACTCCGGGAAGGCCACGGTGAACCAGCTCTTCATGCCGTTGACCAGGCCGGCGCCGAGCAGCGGGCCGATCAGCGTGCCGCGCCCGCCGAGGGCGACCCAGATGGCGGCCTCGATGGAGTTGGTCGGCGACATTTCGCTGGGGTTGATGATGCCCACCTGCGGTACGTAGAGCGCGCCGGCCAGGCCGCAGAGCACCGCGCTCAAGACCCAGATAAACAGCTTGTAGCCGCGCGGGTCGTAACCGCAGAACATCAGGCGGTTCTCCGCGTCCCTGAGCGCCGTGAGCACCCGGCCGAATTTGCTGCGCGCCAGCTTCCAGCCCAGGTACAGGCTGCCGAGCAGTAGCGTGACGGTGGCGAGGAACAGCACGGCGCGGGTGCCCTGGGCGGTGATGTCGAAGCCGAGGATGCGCTTGAAGTCGGTGAAGCCGTTGTTGCCGCCGAAACCGGTTTCGTTGCGAAAGAACAGCAGCATGGCGGCGAAGGTCAGCGCCTGGGTCATGATCGAGAAGTACACGCCCTTGATCCGCGAACGGAAGGCGAAGAAGCCGAACAGCAGAGCTAGCAAACCGGGCGCCAGCACCACCAGACACAGGGTCCAGAGGAAGCTCTGGGTGCCGCTCCAGTACCAGGGCAGTTCGCTCCAGGAGAGGAACTGCATAAAGGCCGGCAGGCCCTCGCCGGCGCTCTGGCGCATCAGGTACATGCCCATGGCGTAGCCGCCGAGGGCGAAGAACAGGCCGTGGCCGAGGGACAACAGGCCGGCGTAGCCCCAGACCAGGTCCAGGGCCAGGGCGACTATGGCGTAGCAGAGGATCTTGCCGACCAGGGTCAGGGTATAGGCCGATACCTGCCAGCTGTTATCAGCCGGCAGCAGGTGCAGCAGCGGCAGGGCCAGCAGCACGGCGAGCACCAGCAGGCCGATGACCCACGATACTTGCGGGCCGAGTTTGGCGCTGGCGCGGGCCAGCAAGGTTTGGTTAAGGGGCATAGTCATCGGGGCATGCTCGCGTCAAGGGCCGCACCGCGGTGCAGGCTGCCGGCGTGCCAGGCGAGGCGCGGGGCGCAATTGATGGTCATTCCCTCGGTAAGCCCCGCAACGACGCATGGCGCGTTGGCAGTCGCAACCCGAAGGGCCGTAGCCTCATGAGTGGCGAGGCCAGCTCTGTTAATACTGTTTGGCAACATCGTTTAAATCCTCAGTGCACCGCCACTCATGAGGCGTACGGCGCGGTCGTCAATTGGCGTGAGCAGGCCCCGTTTAGTCGATCACCCGTCCTTTCAGTGCGAAGAGGCCCTGCGGGCGTTTCTGAATGAACAGAATGATCAGCGCGAGGATGAAGATCTTGCCCAGCACGGCGCCGATCTGCGGTTCGAGGATCTTGTTGGCTATCCCTAAGCCGAAGGCCGCCATCACGCTGCCGGCCAACTGACCGACGCCGCCGAGCACCACCACCAGGAAGGAGTCGATGATGTAGCTCTGGCCGAGGTCCGGGCCGACGTTGCCGATCTGCGACAGGGCCACGCCGCCGAGGCCGGCGATGCCCGAGCCGAGACCGAAGGCGAGCATGTCCACGCGCCCGGTCGGCACCCCGCAGCAGGCCGCCATGTTGCGGTTCTGGGTCACCGCGCGGACGTTGAGGCCGAGGCGGGTCTTGTTCAGCAACAGCCAGGTCAATACGACGACAAATAGCGCGAAGCCGATGATCACGATGCGGTTGTAAGGCAGCACCAGGTTGGGCAGTACCTGAATGCCGCCGGACAGCCAGTAAGGGTTGGCCACCTCGACGTTCTGCGCACCGAACAGCATGCGCACCAGTTGGATCAGCATCAGGCTGATGCCCCAGGTGGCCAGCAGGGTTTCCAGCGGTCGGCCATACAGGTGGCGGATCACCGTGCGCTCCAGGGCCATACCGATGGCTGCGGTGACGAAGAAGGCCACCGGCAGCGCCAGCAATGGGTACAGCGCCAGGTAGTCCGGGGCCAGGCGCTGCAGGCCGAGCTGCACCAGGTAGGTGGCGTAGGCGCCGAGCATCAACATCTCGCCGTGGGCCATGTTGATCACCCCGAGCAGGCCGAAGGTGATGGCCAGACCGAGCGCGGCGAGCAGCAGGATCGAGCCCAGGCTCATGCCGCTGAAGGCCTGGCCGAGCAGTTCGCCGAGCAACAGGCGACGTTTGACCTGGGCCAGGCTGGTTTCGGCGGCGGTGCGCACCCCGGCATCGGGTTCCACGTCGGGCGCGAGCAGGGTTTCCAGGCGGGTGCGGGCCAGCGGTTGGCCGGTCTCGCCGAGCAGGCGCACTGCCGCCAGACGCACCGCCGGGTCCTTGTCGACCAGTTGCAGGTTGGCCAGGGCCAGGCTCAGCGCCTCGCGTACTGCCTCATCCTGCTCGTCGGCGACGCGCGCGTTGAGCAGGGCCAGCTGGGCCGGCTTGGCTTTTTTCTGCAGCAGTTGCGCAGCCGTCAAGCGCAGGGCCGGATCATCGGCGAGCAGCTGGTGGCTGGCCATGGCCGTGGCAATCAGGCCGCGCAGGCGGTTATTCAGGCGCAGTTTGCGTGGGCTGCCGATGGGCTCGGCGTCGCCTTCGACGGCCTGGTAGGCACCGGCGCTCTCGATGAATGGGGTCTTGTTGCGGTCGGCGACCACCCGGCCCTGGTGCAAGGCCTCGAGCAGTGGCTGGCGTGCGGCATCGGGCGTGGCGGCCCAGCGTTCCAGCAGCTTGGCTTGTTGGCTGGAGCTGGCCGCGGCGAAATCGCTGGCGTCGCCGGCCTGGCTGGTGAGCGGCAGCGACAACGCCAGAAACAGGAGAAAGCGGTACAGGGCAGTGGGCATAGGTAGGTCCTAAGTATCCCGATCGTGGTGCGGGACGCCGTAGGAGCGAGCTTGCTCGCGATCGCGGTCGATCAGCATGACCGCGTCGAGATGATAGTCAGCAAGCTGACTCCTACAGGATTGCGTCAGGGGCGAGCCCCCGTCAGATCAGTTGCTCTTCACCGCGTAGTCCGGCTTCTGCTCGTTGCCCTCGATGTACGGGCTCCACGGCTGGGCGCGGAGCGGGCTGTCGGTGGCCCAGACCACGTCGAACTGACCGTCTTCCTGG
>JBFKAF010000361.1:0-4259 GCA_041621735.1 Pseudomonas sp. | reverse complement strand
TGAGCAGCCGCTGGTGCCGTGCCCGCGACACCGCAAGGGAGATGGGGCTTGGCGCTGTCGAGCCTTTGCCAGAGCTGGACTCCTTCTACGAGGACCGCTTGCAGGCGGCGGGGCAAACTGCCGAACTGGTCGAGGCAGTCAACGCCTTGATGCCCGGCACGGTCATGCTGCTGGTTTCCCATCAGGTCAATATCACCGCGCTGACCGGCGTCTACCCGGCCTCTGGTGAAGGACTGATTCTGGCCCGGCCGCTGAAGGTGCCGGCGCAGGTGCTGGCGCGTATTCCACCGCCTTGAGAGCAATCGCGCCGAGCGGGGTGCCGGCTAACGGAAGGCCGAGAAAACCGGCCTTGCTACAGGAAGGGGTATGGCCGGGCTGCGGCCCATGTGCGAATAGCGTTTAAAGCGCCAGCGAGGCCTGCTCCGGAAACCGTGCTCCTTCCAGCTGCAGTAGCAATGCCTTGCGCGTCAGGCCGCCGGCATAGCCGGTCAGGCTGCCGTCGCGGCCGATCACCCGGTGACAGGGAATGATCACCGCGATCGGGTTGGCGCCATTGGCCGCGCCGACCGCACGCACCGCCTTGGGCCGCTCGATCTGCTCGGCCAGCGCGCTGTAGCAGCGGGTCTGACCAAATGGAATGCCTTGCAGTGCCTGCCACACGGCGCGCTGGAACTCGGTGCCTTGCGGTGCCAGTTGCAGGTCGAAGCGTTGCCTACGACCGGCGAAATACTCATCCAGCTGACGACACACCTGATCCAGCTCGCCACGGGCGAGCTGCCAATCGTCGCCAATCCGCCACGGCTTACGCTCTATATCCATCAGCAGTTGCTGCAAGCCCTGCGCATCGCCGCTCAACAGCAGGCGGCCGATGGGGCTGTCGTGGTAGCGATAGAACATCGATTCAGCCTCCCGAATAGTTGTGCCACAGGTGCGCCGCGGCGTAGGCGCGCCACGGGCGCCAGGCTTCGGCGCGGTGCTTGAGTTGCTTGGCGCTGATGCCCTCGCTGCCCCACAGCGGCGCTTTCAGCAGGCCCAGGTCGCTGGCGGGGAAGGCGTCGGCTTCGCCAAAGGCGCGCAGGGCGATGTACTCGGCGGTCCAGGGGCCGATGCCGGGCAGCGCGCACAGGCGCTCGATCAAGGCCTGGCTGCCCTGTTGCAGATCCAGATGCAGCAGGCCGCTGGCGACCTGTTCGGCGAAATATTGCAGGCTCTGCACCCGCTTACCCGGCATGCCGATGCCGTCCAGAGTGGCGCCGGCAATCGCCGCGGCACTGGGGAACAAGCGTTCGAGACCCTCGGCGCCTGACGCCAAGGGCTCGCCGAGGCGGCTGACCAGGCGACCGGTGATGGTGACCGCGGCTTTCACCGTGACCTGCTGGCCGACTATTGCCCGCACCGCCTGTTCGAAGGGATCGAAGGCCACCGGCAAGCGCAGGCCGGGGTTGCGCGCGACCAGCGGGCCGAGCTGCGGATCGTCGGCCAGGTGTGCGGCAATCCGCTGCGGTTCGGCGTCCAGGTCGAACATCCGCCGCACGCGTTGCTGCAACTCGCTCAGGCAGGGGCCGGCCGAGGCGCTGCAGCGCAGTTCCAATACGCTCTGCTCGGCCTGCGGGCGCACGCTGAACCAGCCGCTGATCGCGCCCAGGCGAAAGCTGCGGCTGTAGCTTGCAGGCGTGAGACGTTCGACGCCGGGCAGGGCGCGCAGGGCGTAATGGCCGTGGAATTGCTGCCAATCCCAAGGGCGCTGGTAGGGCAGGTGCAGGCAGTGTTCGGCGGCTTTATTCATCTGCGCACGATACCGGCCGTCAACCGGCTTGTCAGCGCACAACTGACTTTCAAAGGGCACGGTTCGACCTGTCATGCACGGCGACGTAGAATGCCCGCCTTGATTGATAGGCGTTGATAGGCGGACGCCACGGCTTGCATTCATTCGCCTCGCCAGCCTTATTTAGCGGCATTAGGGGGACAGCGTCATGAGCGATTATCAAGAGACTCTGTACGACGGTTACGGCCAGCGCTTGCGCATGGACAAGCTGCTGCACGAGGTGCGCACCGCGCATCAGCATCTGGTGATTTTCGAGAACCCGCGCATGGGCCGCGTGATGGCCCTGGACGGGGTGATCCAGACCACCGAGGCCGACGAGTTCATCTACCACGAGATGCTCACCCACGTGCCGATCCTCGCTCACGGCCTGGTCAAACGCGTGCTGATCATCGGCGGCGGCGACGGCGGCATGCTGCGCGAGGTGTGCAAGCATGACGGCGTCGAGCACATCACCATGGTCGAGATCGACGGCGCCGTGGTCGAGATGTGCAAGGAATTTCTGCCCAATCACTCCAAGGGCAGCTTCGCCGACCCGCGCCTGAACCTGCTGATCGACGATGGCATGCGCTTCGTCGCCACCTGCGCCGACAAGTTCGACGTGATCATCTCCGATTCCACCGATCCGATCGGCCCCGGTGAAGTATTGTTCTCCGAGAACTTCTACCAGGCCTGCCGCCGCTGCCTGAATGACGGCGGCATTCTGGTGACCCAGAACGGCACGCCGTTCATGCAGTTGTCCGAGGTGCAGACCACCGCCGGGCGCATGCATGGCCTGTTCAGCGACTGGCACTTCTACATGGCGGCCGTGCCGACCTATATCGGTGGCAGCATGACCTTCGCCTGGGGCAGCACCAACAGCGACTACCGCAAGCTGCCGCTGGAGACCCTGCGCCAACGCTTCGCCGGCAGCGGCATAGTCACCCGCTACTACAACCCGGAGATCCACATCGGCGCCTTCGCCCTGCCGCAATATGTGTTGCAGGCGATCAACAAACCGAGCAACGACTAAGTCGGCGCATGCATGAACAAGGGCCTGCGGGTCCTTGTTCATACTCTCAAGCAAAAGCTTCGCGGCCCAGGCCGCTGCCACAGGAGCTGCGAAGAGCCTGGCCCCGTGGCAGCGGTCTTGACCGCGAAAGTCTCGATCAATCCGCCGGAAGTTGGCCCTAATCTAGGGTCTGCTTGCTAGAGCCTTCTCGACAGAATTTTCACATCGCATTTAGCACACTCGCGCCACGTTTTTATCGGGTCGTGTGGAGTGGCTGTGGTTATGTCGATGCAACTGCGTCATAAGTACCTACGTTGGCTGATGCTCGCGCTCGGCATCTCCCTCGTGTCGGCGATTGGATACCCTGCCTGGCGCCACTTATACCCGGTGGCGGTATCCCAGGGTTGGGGCTATCAAGTCTTTCACGCCGACATTCCCAAGGTCAGTGCGCTGGTGCAGGACGAACAGGGCGCGCTGTTCATCAGCCAGGAACTCTCCGACGGCAAGGGCAGCATTCTCAAGCGTGAGCGCGATGGCAGTCTCACCACCATGTTGAGCGGTCTGTCCAAGCCCGATGGTCTGGCCCTGTATGGCGGCGGCGTGGCAGTAGGGCAGGAAGGCGGAAAGTTTCCCGTACTGCTGTTGCGGGGCAATCAGACTGAACCCTTGTTTGGCGCCGACGATGTCGAGAGCCTGGCCAGTGACGGGCACTTCTTGTATGCCATCGAGGACAAGAAGCTCGGCCGTTTGCTGCGCTTCGACCCGCTCAGCGGCGAGGTTGTGACCCTGCGTGACGGCCTGGATGAGGGCGAAGCCATCACCGCCTGCGCCGACGGCCGGTTGTTCTACACCGAGAAGAGCAAAGGCTGGGTCAAACAGTGGCAGGCCAGCGGCGCGGACACCCTGGTGCAGGCCGGCCTCAACGCACCAGGTTTTTTGCTGTGCAGCGCCGACGGCCTGTGGATCACCGAGGACGCCACGCACATGGCCCGGGTGCTGTTGTTGAACTCCGCAGGACAGTTGCAGGTTATTCTCGATCACATGCGTGCCGCGCAAACCATCATCGCCACGACGCCAGGCAACTATCTGGTCGCCGAACAGGGTCGTGACCGCATTCTAGAACTCAATCGCTTACCCAACGGATCTTGAACCCAATGGCCCATACGGATGCCCTGAGTAACTCGTCGTCCTCATCGCGTTTGTCTCACCCGAGCATTGGCAGCCACCTGAGCTTCACCGCATTGAGCGCAGTGGCTTTACTGCTGCTCTATGCGTTGTTGCGCGTCGCCTTGCTGGTCTACAACCGCGAACTGATCGGCGCCACGCCGGCGGCAACCTTTGTCGAGGCCTTTTACAACGGTTTGCGCTTCGATCTGCGTCTGGTGGTGTACGCCTGCGTGCCGTCGTTGCTGTCCTTGCTCAGCCTGCGCGTCATGGCCGCGCGGC
>JBFKAF010000360.1:0-4274 GCA_041621735.1 Pseudomonas sp. | reverse complement strand
TTTTTTGTTGACTGTTTGGCAGTGTCGCTCGATACATTTCTCCAGGCCATTCCACCTGCACTCCTGGGTGTACTAAGCTGATTTATGAGGGAAAAAGTGGATTTTTATAAGAAATCAATTTACCCGGCCTACCTTTTGGTAGACGGTGGAGGGGCAATGGGTGAAGTTGTGCAACGGCCCGTGGCAGCTGGAGAAGGCGGAGGTGTTAGTGCGTGAATTGATCATATTGTGTACAATGCCCAAGATTTTTCCTGTGTCTTTTCCCACTGACTGTTGATTCGATAGGGGCAGCACACAGCAGAGCCATTGGGGTCATGGCTGTTGAGAACGATTGCGCTGGGTACACCATCAGTTTCAGAAGGGAGCTTGCGGCTCACGCACTTAGGGGCGGCCCTGAAAGGGCGGACGAATCGCGCTCTGGTGCCGCTCGGGCATTCCACTTCTATGTTTGGTTTGGCTGTTCCTAGCCTTTGTCTGCTACTTTTTTCTGCGGCCTGAATCCGCCGGATCTCTTTAACGTGAGCCAGAATGAACGAACAATTGCAGCCTCTTAAAAAGCAGCCGAATGCCGGCAAGAGCAGCCGTACCGGAACTCAGGACGATGTCGTTTACGCACATATCTTCGATGCCATCCTCGAACAACGCTTGGCGCCTGGAACCAAGCTGAGCGAAGAAGCACTCGGCGAAATATTCGGCGTCAGCCGCACCATCATTCGCCGTGCGCTATCGCGTTTGGCCCATGAGGGCGTGGTGTTGTTACGACCCAACCGTGGCGCAGTGGTCTCCTGCCCCAGCGTGGACGAAGCGCGACAGATCTTCTATGCGCGGCGCATGGTGGAGCGCGCCATTACCGAATTGGCGGTAGAACACGCCACCGCCGAGCAGCTGAGTGAGTTACGCCAGATGGTCGAGGATGAGCAGGCCAGTTTTTCGCGCGGCGACCGAGGGACGGGTATACGTTTGTCCGGCGAGTTTCACCTGAAGCTGGCTGAGGCGGCGAAGAATACGCCGCTGATCAGCTTCCAGCGCAGCCTGGTGTCGCAGACCTCGCTGATCATCGCTCAGTACGAGAGTGGTAGTCGCGCGCACTGCTCCTATGACGAGCACAACCAGTTGATCAATGCCATCGAGGCGCGCGATACGGCCAAGGCCGTGAGCCTGATGATGCATCACATGGATCATATCGACAGCAAGCTCAACCTCGACGAAGAGAGTGCCTCGGACGATCTCCACGCGGTGTTCTCGCACGTGCTGCAAACCAAGAAAAAACCCGGACGCAACGCGGCCAATCGGTGACTATCACGGTCGAGTCTGCCTAATAAAAAGTCCTGCACTGTCTAGCTCGCTAAAGGTGTTGAAAGAGAGTGGCTAAACCCGTCTAGCGCGGAGCCTAGAAACAGAAAACCCTCGGAGAAAATATCTTCCGAGGGTTTTTTCTTTTCCAGCCCAGGTGGAGTAAGCCTTTCAGCTCATTCCATCAACACCTTAAGCGAACGCTTTGCTGCACTGCAGGGCTTTTTTAGTTGTGCTGACTTAACGTCGATGCACCGATTGGCCGGCGGCGAAAGTTTCCTTCACCGCACGGTCGTCACCGAGCATGGTCAGGGCGAACAGCTTCTCGGCGAGCGTCTTGGCCTGCTGCATGCGGTAGCTGATCAGCGGGGTGGCCCGGTAATCCAGGACCACGAAGTCGGCATCCTTGCCGCGCGCGAAGTTACCGATCTTGTCGTCCAGATACAGCGCTTGGGCGCCGCCCAGGGTCGCCAAGTACAGCGACTTGAACGGGTCGAGCTTCTTGCCCTGCAGCTGCATCACCTTGTAGGCCTCGTTCAGCGACTGCAGCTGGGAGAAGCTGGTGCCGGCACCGACGTCGGTACCCAGGCCGACGCGTACGCCATGCTGTTCCAGTTTCTGCAGGTCGAACAGGCCGCTGCCGAGGAATAGGTTGGAGGTCGGGCAGAAGGCCACCGCCGAGCCGGTCTCGGCCAGGCGCTGACACTCGTCGTCGCACAGGTGCACGCCATGGGCGAACACCGAGCGGGCGCCGATCAGTTGGTAGTGGTCGTAGACATCCAGATAACCCTTACGCTCGGGGAACAGCTCCCGTACCCACTCGATCTCCTTGCGGTTCTCGGACAGATGGGTGTGCATGTACAGGTCCGGGTACTCCTGATACAGCTTGCCGGCCAGGGCCAGTTGTTCCGGCGTGCTGGTCGGGGCGAAGCGCGGGGTGACGGCGTAGTGCAGGCGACCCTTGCCGTGCCAGCGTTCGATCAGCTCCTTGCTGTCGGCATAGCCGGATTCCGGCGTATCGGTCAGGTAGTCCGGGGCGTTGCGATCCATCAGCACCTTGCCGGCGATCATCCGCAGGTTCAATGCCCCGGCCGCCTCGAAGAAGGCATCGACCGACTGTTTGTGCACGCTGCCGAACACCAGTGCGGTGGTGGTGCCGTTGCGCAGCAGCTCCTTGAGGAAGATGCCTGCAACGTCGGCCGCATGCGCCTTGTCGGCGAACTGCTGTTCGGTGGGGAAGGTGTAGGTGTTCAGCCAGTCGAGCAATTGTTCGCCATAGGAGGCGATCATCCCGGTCTGCGGGTAGTGAATATGGGTGTCGATGAAGCCGGGGGTGATCAGCGCGTCAGGGTACTCGGTGATCTCGACGCCGTTGAGGCTTGGCAGCAGGTCGGCGGCATGGCCGACTTGGACAACCTGGCCATCTTCGACCAGCAGCAGGCCGTCCTCGAAATACTCGTAGGACTGTTCGACGCCGACCACGGCCGGGTCGGCGATGCTGTGCAGGATGGCGGCGCGGTAGGCGTGTGTCGTGGTACTCATGGTTGTCTCTATCAATCGTTGAATGGGGCTATGCAGGCGCGACCTTGGCCGCGATTGCAGCTACTCGCGGCCAAGGCAGCGCCTACGGAAAACTGTGCAAGCTCGGCATCAACTCAGAGTCAGGCTTGGTTTCTGCGTGATGCTGGCAGCAGCTTGGCGACGCTGGTCTCGCCTTTTTTCACGTCCTGGCCGAAGGCGGCGTTGTAGGTGGCGATCACTTCGCCGGCAATGGACACGGCGATCTCGACCGGCAGCTTGCCTTTGACCTCGGCCAAGCCCATCGGGCAACGCATGCGTTGCATTACTTCAGGCGCGAAGCCACGATCGCGTAGACGGTGTTCGAACTTGACGCGCTTGGTCTTCGAGCCGATCAAACCGTAGTAGGCGAAATCGTTACGCTTGAGGATGGCGGCGGTCAGCTCCAGGTCGAGCTGGTGGTTGTGGGTCATGACGATGTAGTAGCTGCCGGCCGGCATGGCTTCGACCTCATCGACCACCTCGTCATTGACCCGTTTTTCTACTCCGGCAGGCATCACCTCGGGAAATTCGCTTTCGCGTGAGTCGATCCAGCGCACCTTGCACGGCAGGCTGGCGAGCAGCGGCACCAGGGCGCGGCCGACGTGGCCGGCGCCGAATACGGCGATCTGCGCCTGCGGCTGGCCCATCGGTTCGAACAGCAGCACGGTGGCGCCACCGCAGCATTGGCCAAGGCTGGCGCCGAGGCTGAAGCGCTCCAGGCGGGTGTCCTGGCTGCGGTTTTCCAGCATCTCGCGGGCCAGTTGCATGGCCTTGTATTCCAGGTGACCACCGCCGATGGTTTCGAAGATACGCTCGGCCGTCACCACCATCTTCGAGCCGGCATTGCGCGGCGTCGAGCCGCGCTCTTCGATGATGGTTACCAGCACGCAGGGCTGACCCTGTTGTTGCAGCTCGGCGAGGGCGCTGATCCAGCTCATTTACTCAACCTCCAGGTGCGCAAGGGCTTGGCGGAGCGCGACAGCCGCCAGTCCTCGTCCTGCTTCGGGCGGACGGGCTCGCGCCGCTGCGGCTCCAGCAACAGCAGCGGCGACAGGCTATCGAAGCCCTGTGGCGCCGCTGCTTCCTGAGTATGTTCGGTGTGTGTTGTCATTGTTGTGCACCGTAAGTTTGGCGTCTGGCCTGCAACCCTAGCCCGGATGTAATCCGGCTAGGGTTCGCTTCAGGCCGGTTCGACTGTTGCTGCGGCAGCGGGCTTGGTCGACGCCTGCAGTTTCTTCATCTGTTCCACGCCCCAGAGCACGCGCTCAGGGGTGGCTGGCGCGTCGATCGCGGGTTGTACCCGGTAATCGGCGAGACTGGCCACGGCGTCCTTGATCGCGCACCACACGGCGATGCCGAGCATGAACGGCGGCTCGCCCACGGCCTTGGAATGGAACACCGTGTCTTCCGGGTTCTTGCGG
>JBFKAF010000359.1:0-4294 GCA_041621735.1 Pseudomonas sp. | reverse complement strand
TCACCGCGCCGGTGAAGTGCAGGCCGATGCCGCTGGCCACCAGCCATTGACCGGTCTGCCGGCCGCCGGGCAGCTCGCTGACCAGCCAACCACTGCAACGGGCGGCGATCACCGCCAGCAGCGAGCCGATGATCCACGGCAGTGGCCAGCCAATCAGGCTGGCCAGGTAGCCCCCGACCAGACCAATCAGGGGCGTGAGCCACCAGCTGCGCCAGTGGCGCAGCGCCGTGGGCAGTTTAGGCATGGGCCAGGCGGGCCTTGTTGCGCGCCCGCCACCAGCGCAGGCCGGGCAGGGCCAGCATCAGCGCCGCCAGCGCCCACAGGCACAGGCTGATCGGGCTTTGCCAGAGGATGCCCAGCTCGCCAGCGGAGATCGACAGGGCGCGGCGCAGGTTGTCTTCCATCAGCTCACCGAGAACGAAACCGAGGATCACCGCCGACAGCGGGAAGTCCAGCTTGCGCAGGATATAGCCGAACACCCCGAGGCCGATCATCAGCACTAGGTCGAAGGTGGTGCTGTGTACCGCGTAGACGCCAACCATGCTGATCACGCTGATCGCCGGCACCAGCACCCAGTTGGGCACGCTGAGCATGCGCGAGAACAGGCCGACCAGCGGGATGTTCATCACCAGCAGAATCACGTTGCCGATGAACAGCGAGGCGATCAATCCCCATACCACGTCCGGCTGCTGTTCGAACAGCAACGGGCCGGGGGTGATGTTGTACAGCGACAGGGCGCCGATCATCACCGCGGTGGTGCCGGAGCCGGGTACGCCGAGGGTCAGCATGGGGATCAGCGAGCCGCAGGCCGAGGCGTTGTTGGCCGCTTCCGGGGCGGCCAGGCCGCGCAGGTCGCCTTCGCCGAACTTGCCGGAACTGCCGGCCAGGCGCTTCTCGGTCATGTAGGTCATGGCGCTGGCGATGGTCGCGCCGGCGCCGGGCAGGGTGCCGATGACGAAGCCGGCCAGGGAGCTGCGGATCATGGTCCAGAAAGTGGCGCAGAATTCCTTGAAGTTGAACAGCAGACGGCCGCTGGCTTTCACCGCCTTCTGCCCGCTGTGGGTGTTTTCCAGCATGACCAGGATCTCGCTGACGCTGAAGAAGCCGATCACCACGATGATGAACTGGATGCCGTCGGACAGGCTGACGCTGCCGAAGGTGAAGCGGTACACGCCGGTGGTGGAGTCGACGCCGACGGTCGCCAGGGCCAGGCCGATCAGCGCGGCCATCAGGGTTTTCACCGGTTTGTCGCCGACCATGCCGCCGAGGCAGGCGATGGCGAAAATCATCAGTACGAAGTATTCCGCCGGGCCGAAGGCCACCGCCCATTTCGCCAGTAGCGGGGCGAACAGCACCACGCCGCAGGTGGCGATGATGCTGCCGGTAAAGGAGCTGACCGCCGACAGCGACAGGGCGATACCGGCCTTGCCCTGACGCGCCAACGGGTAGCCGTCGAGGGTGGTCATCACCGCCGCGGCGTCGCCGGGTACGTTGAGCAGGATGGCGGAGATGCGCCCGCCGTACTCGCAACCCAGGTACACCGCCGCCAACAGGATCAGCGCGGTTTCCGGCGGTAAACCGAAGGCGAAGGCCAGCGGCAGCAGCAGGGCCACGCCGTTGATCGGGCCAAGGCCCGGCAGCAGGCCGACGATGGTGCCGACGAAGGCGCCGAACAGCGCCACCAGCAGGTTGTTCGGGCGGGTGGCGACATCGAAGCCTTGTAACAAGAAATGTAGGGTTTCCATCTCAACTCTCCACAAACGCTTCGAACAGGCCGAGCGGCAGCGGCACGTCCAGGACTAAATCAAACAGGCCATAGAGCAGCACGCCCATCAGTACGCCACTGATGGCGCAGGGCAGCAGGCGGCCGGTGAACAACAGACCCATGGCGAAGGTGGCCAGGGCGGTGCTGAGGACAAAACCCAGCGCTTCGAACGTCAGGGCATAGGCCAGCAGCGTCAGCACGCACAGCACCGCGCGTTTGGCGCTGGGCAGATGCAGTTGTTGCTGCAGCACGCCCGGCTTGAACAGCAGCCACAGCGAGCCTGCGCTCATCAGTGCCAGCAACAGCAAGGGGTAGGCGCGCGGGCCGACCGGGTCATAGGCGAAGGGTGCCTGGAAACCCCAGGCGATAATGGCGAGTCCGGCGCAGAACAGCAGCCAGATCGCGGAAAACAGGCGGACGTACATAACGGAGTACCTGAGAACCGTAGGATGGATTAGCGAAGCGTAATCCGTCATTCGGTGGATGTCGGTGTTCCCGGGCGGTGGAAGCCCCTGTGGGGCTTCCACCCTACGGAGTGGAGCGGTGGCCGCTTACTGCGCCAGGCCGAACTCGCCTGCCAGCGTCTTGTACTCTTCGACTTGCTTGAAGACGAAGGTCTTCAGCTCGTCGCCGGTCATCGACAGCGGCTGCAGGTCACGTTGCTCGCGCAGTTTGGCGAAGTCCTCGCGGTCCAGCATGCTGTCGAACTGCTGCTTCCACCAGTCGTACTGCTCGTCGCTGACCTCAGGGCCGACATAGAAGCCGCGGATCACCGGCCAGCTGATCGGGTAGCCCTGTTCCTTGGCTGTGGGGATGTCGGCCAGCTTGCCCGGCAGACGCTCATCGGCAAGCACCGCGAGGATGCGTACCTTCTTGGCTTCCAGTTGCGGGGTGACCTCGCCCAGGCCGCTGCTGGTCACCTGTACATGGCCGCCGAGCATCGCGGTGAGGGTCTCGCCGCCGCCTTCGAAGGCCACGTAGCGCAGGTTCTTCGGGTCGATGCCGGCGGCGCGGGCGATCAGTGCGGTCTGCATCCAGTCCTGGCCGCCGATGGTCGCGCCAGCGCCGAAGACGATTCCGGATGGGTCCTTCTTCAGGGCCTGGACCAGGTCGTCGAGGCTCTGGTAAGGCGAGTCGGCGCGCACGGTGATGGCGCCGTAGTCGGTGCCGACCGCGGCCAGCCAGCGCACGGCGTTCTCGTCGTAACGGCCGAACTTGCCCTGGGCCAGGTTGAGCAAGGAGCCGCTGGAGAAGGCGACTATGGTGCCCGGATCATCTGCGCGCTGCGCCACTACCGCGTTGTAGGCCACCGCGCCGACACCGCCCGGCATGTAGGTGACACGCATCGGCGCCTTGAGCAGGCCGCTGTCTTTCAGGCCGTTCTGCGCCAGCTTGCAGGTCAGGTCGAAGCCGCCGCCGGGTTTGGCGGGGGCGATGCACTCGGGACGTTTCGGTTCGCCGGCCAGCAGCTGGCCGGCGAAGGTCAGGCAGGCGGTGGCCAGGGCGAGTCGGGTAAAGGCAGTTTTCATGATGGATTCCTCTCGATTGTTATTGTGGGTTACCAAATCGGCAGTGTGTAGCCGACGATCACACGGTTTTCGTCCGCATCGCGGGCGAAGTCGGAACGGAAGCTGGCGTTGCGCAGGCGCACATAGAGGTTCTTCGCCGGGCCGCTCTGCACCACGTACTTGAGCTCGATGTCGCGCTCCCACTCGCTGCCGCGGGCGCTGCTGCCAGTGACGCGCGCGTCGTCGCCGCTGACGTAGCGGGTGAGGAAGTTCAGGCCGGGCAGGCCGAGGGCGGCGAAGTTGTAGTCGTAGCGGGCCTGCCAGGAGCGTTCGTCGGGGTTGGCGAAGTCGTTGATCTGCACGAAGTTGACCAGGTAGGGGTCGCCGCCGTCGATGTAGGCGTAGCCGGTGTCGCCGCTCATGTCCTGGTAAGCCAGGGTCAGCTTGTGGCCGCCGAGGGCGTAGGCGAGGCTGCCATTCAGCGCGCGGTTGTCGACCTTGCCGGCCTTGGCTACGCCGCTGTCGTCGCTGAGCATCAGGCGCAGGTCGGCGGACAGGCTGCCGGGGCCGATCTTGTGACTGGACAGCAGGTTGAAGAAGTGCTGGCGGTAGATGTCGTCCAGCTCGCCGTAGAAGTAGCGGCCGCTGAAGCCGGCGCCGAACTGGTAGTCGAGGCCGGCCAGGTCCAGGTGGTCGGCCGTCACGCCGCCGGGGAAGCGCTTGTTCTTGCTGTTCAGCACCAGCTCCTCGGAGTTGGTCGAGGCGCGGTCGATGACCTTGTCCAGGCGCCCGCCGGTGAAGGTCAGGCCGTCCAGCTCGTTGGAGGTCAGCAGACCGCCCTCGAATACCTGAGGCAGCAGGCGGCTGTCGCTGGCCTTGACCACCGGCAGTTCGGGCACGTGCGAGCCGTAGCGCAGCTCGCTGGCAGACAGCTTGACCTTGGCGGTCAGGCCCAGGCGACTGAACTCATCCGGGGTGCCGCCATCGTCCTGCACCGGCAGCAGGTCGGTGCCGGTGCGGC
>JBFKAF010000358.1:0-4298 GCA_041621735.1 Pseudomonas sp. | reverse complement strand
GCGGCCGGTGCCGAGGTCAAACTCTATCCGACCCAGGACGACGCCAACAGCGACCTGGCCAACGGCCGCCTGGATGCGGTGGTCAACGACAAGTTCCCGCTGCTCGACTGGCTGGCCAAGAGCGGCAAGGACTGCTGCAAGCTGCTCGGCGACATCCAGGGCAGCGACGACGATGTGGCCATCGCCGTGCGCAAGGACGATCAGGCCCTGCGCGAGCGGTTGAACAAGGCGCTGGCGGAGATTCGTGCCAACGGCACCTATCAGCAGATCGCCAGCCAATACTTTGCCTTCGACATCTATTGATTGAGCGCTGCGCTCAGGCGCTTGCCTGAGCCTGGGGCGGCTCGCCCGTCTGCGGCCCTTGGCGGCTGCGGCTAGGCCGGTCGCCAAGGGCTCGGCGTGGGTCGTCTGGCGCAGCACATTCAGAGGTTACGACGATGCCGGAAGTCTTCTCTCTACTCTGGTTTGGCGACGGTGGCTGGGGCCTGGCCCTGCTGGCCGGCGCCCTGGTGACTATTTCCCTGGCACTGTGCTGCCTGCCCCTGGGGCTACCGCTGGGCCTGGCGGTAGCGGTGGCGGCGCGCTCGAACAAGCGCCTGCCGCGCGCGCTGTCCACCCTGTTCGCCACGGTGTTTCGCGGCCTGCCGGAGCTGCTGACCCTGCTGATCGTCTACTACGGTTGCCAGATCGGGCTGCAGAAGCTGCTGGCGTACTGGGGCTACAGCACTGAAGTCAGCATCAATGCCTTCTTCGCCGCGGTGATCGCCTTCGGTCTGGTGTTCGCCGCGTTTTCCAGCCAGGTCTGGCTGGCGGCCTTCAAGACCCTGGGCAAGGGCCAGTATGAGGCGGCCAGCGTGCTGGGCCTGTCGCGCTGGCAGACCTTTCGCAAGGTAATCCTGCCGCAGCTGGTGCGGGTCGCCCTGCCGGGGCTGTCGAACAACTGGCTGACCCTGCTCAAGGACACCTCGTTGGTCTCGACCATCTCGCTGGTCGACCTGATGCGCCAGACCAACCTGGCGGTGAGCGCGACCAAGGAGCCGATGTTGTTCTATTTCGCCGCCTGCCTGCTTTATCTGTTCTTCTCGGCGCTGTCCGGCCGGGTGTTCAGCTTCGCCGAGCGGCGCTACAGCCTCGGACACCGGAGCGCGCAGTCATGAGTGCCACGGAGTTGCTGCAGCTGTTCTTCGATCCCGAACTGTTCGAGCGCTATGGCGGGCGCATGCTCGACGGCTTGCTGGTCACCGCCAAGCTGGTGGCCATCTCCTTCAGCCTGGGCCTGCTGCTCGGCCTGCTGCTGGCGCTCGGGCGCCTGTCGCGCAGCCCGCTGCTGCGCGGGGCGACCGGGGCCTATATCTATTTTTTTCGCGGTTCGCCGTTGCTGGCGCAACTGTTCATGCTCTATTACGGCCTGGGCTCGTTTCGCGAGCTGTGGCAGGACCTCGGGCTCTGGTGGTTCTTCCGCGACGCCTGGTATTGCTCGCTGCTGGCCTTCACCCTGAATACCGCGGCCTACCAGGCGGAGATCCTGCGCGGCAGCCTGCAGGCCGTCGCCAGGGGGCAGCACGAAGCGGCCGCGGCACTGGGGCTGAGCCGGCGTACCACCTTCTTCAAGGTGATCCTGCCGCAATCGCTGCTGCTGGCCGTCGGCCCCCTGGGCAACGAGCTGATCCTGATGGTCAAGGCCAGCGCGATCGCCTCCCTGGTGACCATCTATGACCTGATGGGCATCACCAAGCTGGCCTTCTCGCGTACCTTCGATTTCCAGCTCTACCTCTGGGCCGCGCTGTTGTACCTGCTGATCGTCGAATGCATCCGGCGCTTGCTGCGGCGTATCGAGACGCGCCTGGGCCGGCACCTCGACACCTGAGTCGGGCCACTTTCGCTAACAGTCGCGTTCCCACAGGGGCGCGTGATTCAAGGATCTGTGCATGAACTGCGACACTATCGTTCTGGGCGCCGGCATAGTCGGCGTATCCACGGCTCTCCACCTGCAGGCGCGTGGCCGCCAGGTGACGCTGGTTGACCTCAAGGGCCCCGGCGAGGGTACCAGTTACGGCAATGCCGGGCTGATCGAGCGCTCCAGCGTGGTGCCCTATGCCTTTCCCCGCGAGTTTCTGCGCCTGCTGCGCTACGGGCTGAACCGCGAGTCGGACGTGCGTTACAGCCCCTGCCATATCCCCAAAATTGCGCCCTGGTTGCTGAGTTTCTGGCGGCACTCGGCGCCCAAGCCACTGGCCGCGGCGACCCAGGCCCTGCGCCCGTTGATCGAGCGCTGCGTGCTGGAGCATGACGCGCTGGTCGAGCAGGCCGGTCTGCAGCATCTGATTCGCGCCAATGGCTGGATCGAGATCTTCCGCTGCCCACGCGCCTTGCGCCGCGCGCAGCAGGAGGCGCAGGCCATGCGCGCCTATGGCCTGCATTTCGAGCTGCTCGACGCGGCACAACTGCATGCCCGCGAAGCCAATCTGTCGCCTGCCGTGTGTGGCGGCGTGCACTGGCTGGACCCGAAGACGGTCACCGATCCGGGCAACCTGACCAAAGGTTACGCGGCCCTGTTCAGCCTGCGTGGCGGACGTGTGCTGAAGGGTGACGCGCGCTCGCTGCGCCAGGGGACAGACGGCTGGCAGCTGATGACCGCACAGGGCCTGCTCGGTGCGCGGGAGGTGGTGGTGGCCCTGGGGCCGGAGTCCAACGAGGTACTGAATCCCCTGGGTTATCGGCTGCCCCTGGCGGTCAAGCGCGGTTATCACATGCACTACGCGGCCAAACGCGAGCTCAAGCATTCGCTGTGCGACACCCAGGGCGGTTACGTGCTGGCGCCCATGGACCAGGGCATTCGCCTGACCACTGGCATCGAGTTCGCCGCCGCCGATGCACCGGTCAACGAGATCCAGCTGCGCCGCGCTGAGGCGCTGGCCCGTCAGGTGTTTCCCCTGGGCGAGCGCCTCGACCCGCAACCCTGGCTGGGCAAGCGCCCCTGCCTGCCGGACATGCTCCCGGTGATAGGACCTGCACCCAAGCATCCTGGGCTCTGGCTGAACTTCGGTCACGCCCACCACGGCCTGACCCTGGGGCCGGTCAGTGGCCGCTTGCTGGCCGAGATGATGACCGGCGAGCAGCCCTTTACCGACCCGGCCGCGTTCAGCGCCGCCCGTTTCTCTTAGACCCGACCACCACAACAATAAGCGTCCAACAGGCCGCGATGGGAGCGAACCCGCATGCTTTCGACCAGCAGTCAGATCCGCGCATCGGCGCCCACCCCCGGCTTGACTCAGGCTGCGGCCCGCAGTTGGCCAGCCGTGGAGATTCAGGGCATGAGCAAGTGGTACGGGACCTGTCAGGTGCTGCACGATATCGACCTCAGCGTGCAGCCGGGCGAGCGCATCGTGCTGTGCGGGCCCTCGGGCTCGGGCAAGTCGACCCTGATCCGCTGCATCAACCGGCTGGAAGTCGCCGAACGGGGGCGCATCCTGGTCGAGGGCAGCGATCTGTCACAGGCCACGGCCGAGGCGGCCAAGGTGCGCCGGGAGATCGGCATGGTGTTTCAGCATTTCAACCTGTTCCCGCACATGAGCGTGCTGGACAACTGCAGCCTGGCGCCGATCGGTGTGCATGGCCTGAGCCGCAAGCTCGCCGAAGAACGGGCGCGGCACTACCTGGCCAAGGTGGGCATCGAAAACCAGGCGGACAAGTACCCCAGCCAGCTCTCAGGCGGCCAGCAACAGCGGGTGGCCATCGCCAGGGCGCTGTGCATGCAACCGCGGATCATGCTGTTCGATGAACCGACCTCGGCGCTGGACCCGGAGATGGTCAGCGAGGTGCTGGATGTGATGGTCAAGCTGGCCGACAGCGGCATGACCATGCTCTGCGTCACCCACGAGATGGGCTTCGCCCGCCAGGTAGCGCAGCGGGTGCTGTTCCTCGATGGCGGGCGGATAGTCGAGGACAGCCCGCCCGAGACCTTCTTCAATGCGCCGAAAAGCCCGCGGGCGCAGGCTTTTCTGACGCAGATACTGCACTAAACCCGCTTGTTTCTACTGCTGAGCAGCCGGCTAGCTGTTGGGCAGCAGGCGGCAGGTCAGGCTCTTGATGTAGCGGGTCTCGGCGATCGCCGGGTGGATCGGATGATCCGGGCCCTGGGCGCCGCGTTCGAGCAGCTGGATATTGCGGTCCAGGTGGCGGGCGCTGGTCAGCAGGATGTTCTGCAGGTCGTCTTCCGGCAGGTGCATGGAGCAGGAGGCGCTGACCAGGATGCCGTCCTTGTTGAGCAGACGCATGGCCTGTTCATTGAGGCGGCG
>JBFKAF010000357.1:0-4299 GCA_041621735.1 Pseudomonas sp. | reverse complement strand
TGCCCGGCTGCACTTCGTCAGCGTGGAAAAATACCCACTGAGCCAGGACGACCTGCAACGCGCCCTGGCCTTGTGGCCCGAGCTGGCGCCTTTTGCCCAGGCCCTGCAGGAGCAATACCTCGCCCTGCATCCGGGCTTTCAGCGACTGCTATTTGCCGATGGGCGCATCACCCTGACCCTGCTGATCGGCGATGCGTTGGAGCTGCTACCGCAGCTGGATGCGCGTATCGACGCCTGGTTTCTCGATGGCTTCGCCCCGGCGAAGAACCCGGACCTGTGGACCCCCGAGCTGTTCGCCGAACTGGCCCGGCTGTCCGCCCCCGGCGCCAGCTTCGGCACCTTCAGCAGTGCTGGCGTGGTGCGTCGCGGCCTCAAGCAGGCCGGCTTTCAGGTCAAGCGCACGCCGGGTCTGGGCAAGAAGTGGGAAGTGCTCAAGGGCCAGTTCATCGGCGAGCCGTCACCGCACGGCAAACCCTGGTTCGCCCGCCCGGCTTTTCTACCAGGCGCACGCCACGCCCTGGTGATAGGCGCCGGGTTGGCCGGTTGCGCAACGGCCGCCAGCCTGGCGGCACGCGGCTGGCAGGTCAGCCTGCTGGAGCGCCACGGCGCTGTCGCAGCGGAAGCCTCGGGCAACCCGCAAGGCGTGCTCTACCTCAAACTCTCGGCCCACGGCACGACGCTATCGCGCCTGATCGTCAGCGGTTTCGGCCACACCCGCCGCCTGCTCGAACGCCTGCAAAAAGGCAGCGACTGGGACAACTGCGGCGTGCTGCAACTGGCCTTCGACGACAAGGAAAGCAAGCGGCAGGCGCAACTGCACAGCGCCTTTGCCGACGACTTGCTGGTGTCGCTCGATCGAGCCGCCGCCGAGCGCATCGCCCATGTCGCGCTACCGGCCGGCGGCCTGTTCTATCCGCAAGCCGGCTGGGTGCACCCGCCGGCGCTGTGTCGCCTGCTCAGTCGACACCCCAATATCCACTTGCTGCCGCACCGCGAGGCCCTCGAGCTGCGCCGTGCAGGCACGGACTGGCAGGCCTGGAACGGCGAGCAACTGCTGGCCGCAGCACCGGTGGCGGTGCTGGCCGGCGCCGCCGAGATCAAGCGTTTCCCTTACAGCGCCGAACTGCCGCTCAAACGTATTCGTGGCCAGATCAGCTGCCTGCCTGCTACCCCACGGAGCGCCGTGCTGGGCACCGTGGTCTGCGCCGAAGGCTATATCGCCCCGGCCCGTCTGGGCGAGCACACCCTGGGCGCCAGCTTCGACTTCAACAGCGACGACCTGCGGCTTAACAGCGCCGAACACGCGAGCAACCTGGAGCTGCTTGAGGACATCTCCAGCGACCTGAGCGAGCGCCTGGGCAGCAGCCACTATCGCCCGGAACAACTCGCAGGCCGCGCGGCCTTTCGCTGCACCAGCCCGGACTACCTACCCATCGTCGGCCCCCTGGCCGATAGCGCGGCATTCAATCTGGCCTACGCGGTACTCGGCAAGGATGCCCGGCAAGCGCCGGACACCCCCTGCCCCTGGCTCGACGGCCTGTATGTCAACAGCGGTCACGGCTCGCGCGGACTGATCAGCGCACCGCTGTCCGGCGAGCTGATCGCCGCCTGGCTGAATGACGAGCCGCTACCCTTGCCACGCGAGGTGGCCGAAGCCTGCCACCCCAACCGCTTCGCCCTGCGCAAGCTGATTCGCAACACCTGAGCTGCCACTGCCGAGCGAGCCTCTGCCCCCTTGCCTTGACGGATCAGGACTGACTGGCACGCGAAGGGTTTCTCGGCGCACCGGGTTTGCTATGGTTCATTCCAATACCCCAACTCGCCGGCATGACACCTTTACTACCGGTGTCATGCCGGTGGAAGCCGGGTTTGCTGGTGCTGGCGCCCTGCTTTCAGCGGCGCAGCCCTGCCCCGCAACGGCTTACCGGGCTGAATGCCGGCGGCGCATTGGGCGCCTTGGCCGGCAACGAACCGGCTCAATTCCGGGCGCTCATGGCTGCAACCCAGGTTCGCCCCGCTGGCCTCGCTCAGCCGCCAGCTGAGCCGCCAGATGTGCTTTGGAGGTGCCTGACATGCTCTTTCGTCAATTATTCGATAGCACCAGTTCGACCTACACCTACCTGCTGGCAGATGCTGGCGAGGCCGTACTGATCGACCCGGTCAAGGACAAACAGGACGATTACCTGCGCCTGCTCGGCGAGCTAAACCTGCGTCTGATCCTGGCCCTGGACACCCACACCCATGCCGATCACATCACCGCGCTGGGTGATTTGCGCAGCGCAACCGGTTGCCGCTGCGGCCTTGGCGAACAGAGTGCCAGCACCTGCGCCAGCTTCGTCTTCACCGATGGCGATCACCTGCCATTCGGCAATTACGCCCTGACGGTTTGGTACACCCCTGGGCACACGGATGATTCCTACTGCTTTCTGCTGCCCGCGGCAGATGGCCGGCCGATCAAGCTGTTCAGCGGCGACACCCTGCTGATCCGCGGCAGTGGCCGCACCGACTTGCAGAACGGCGACGCCCGCGAGCAGTGGGCCAGCCTGCAACGCTTACTGGGGCTGCCCGACGACACCGAGGTCTGGCCGGGCCATGACTATCACGGCTGGACCCGTTCGAGCATCGCCGAAGAGGCAGCGCACAACCCGCGCCTGCAAGTCGCCAATGCCCGCGCCTATGCCGCGCTGATGGCGGAGCTGAAACTGCCCGACCCGAAACTGATGGACATTGCCGTACCCGCCAACCGCGCCTGCGGGCAGCGCTGAACGCTACTCGGCCTCGCCACACAGCTCCGCCGCGCGCAACAGGGCGGCGGTCAGGCTGTGCCGCTCCCAATCGTTCAGGCCGGCAAAGTGCTGACGAAACTCCGGCGGCAGCAAGGTCGGCGCCTGCTGCATCAGCTCGCGCCCGGCATCGCTGAGCAGCAACCAGTGACGGCGGCGATCCTTATCGTCACGCTGGCGCTGCAACAAGCCACGTTCTTCTAGTCGATCGAGCATGCCAGACAGGGTCGCGGCAGTCAGGCTGACCCGACCACTGAGGTCGCTCGCGGTCAGCCGCGCCTCGCCGGCCAATACGCGCAAGATCATCAACTGCATGGGGGTCAGCCCGCCGAAGCGACTCAGGCGCTTGGCATGTACTTCCCCGGCTTGCTGCAGTCGCCGCATGGCCTGAAACAGCGGCATTTCAAATGCGATGACAGATGACAAATCTATTTCAGTAGAAACTATTTTATTGCCCATAACCCTGCACACAGTCACTATTTAACTTTGACATGAAAGCATTTTTTTGTTCCCATGTAAAAGGTTCGGCGAGCCCGGACCACTCCCCAACGGCAACACCGGTAAGGAACCCTATGTGCGGAATAGCTGGAGAACTACGCTTTGATCAACGACCGGCCGACCTGGCTGCAGTCGAGCGGATCACCCATCATTTAGCCCCGCGCGGTCCAGACGCGCATGGCTTTCACAGCCAGGGGCCAGTTGCCCTCGGCCATCGTCGGCTGAAGATCATGGATCTCGCCGAGGCGTCCGGCCAGCCGATGATCGACAGCGATCTCGGCCTGTCCATGGTGTTCAACGGCGCCATCTACAACTACCCGGAACTGCGCAGCGAGCTGGAAGCCCTGGGCTACCGCTTCTTCTCCGGCGGCGATACCGAAGTACTGCTCAAGGGCTATCACGCCTGGGGCACCGACCTGCTGCCCAAGCTCAACGGCATGTTCGCCTTCGCCGTGTGGGAGCGCGACACGCAGCAACTGTTCATCGCCCGCGACCGTCTCGGCGTCAAGCCACTGTACCTGTCGCGCACCGGTCAACGCCTGCGCTTCGCCTCCAGCCTGCCGGCGCTGCTGCAAGGCGGCGACATCAGCAAGGCGCTGGACCCGATCGCACTCAATCATTACCTGAACTTCCACGCCGTGGTGCCGGCACCCCGCACCATCCTGGCCGGCATCGAGAAACTGCCACCGGCCAGCTGGATGCGCGTCGAAGCCCAGGGCAACTGCCAGCAGCAGAGCTGGTGGCAACTGGACTACGGCCCGCGGCGCGATGAAATCGACTTTGGCCTGGATGAATGGCGCGACAAGGTGCTCGATGGCATGCGCGAAGCGGTGTCGATACGCCAGCGCGCGGCGGTGGACGTCGGCGTGCTGCTGTCCGGCGGTGTCGACTCGAGCATGCTGGTCGGTCTGCTGCGTGAAGCCGGGGTGGAAAACCTCTCGACCTTCTCCATCGGCTTCCAGGACGCCGGCGGCGAGCGCGGCGACGAGTTCCAGTACTCGGACCTGATCGCCGAGCG
>JBFKAF010000356.1:0-4299 GCA_041621735.1 Pseudomonas sp. | reverse complement strand
CGCGGTGCCGGTGTTCGAGCGGATCATGATCGAGACGGCCCTCAAACACACCGCTGGACGCCGCCGCGATGCCGCCGTTCTGCTGGGCTGGGGACGCAACACCCTGACCCGCAAGATCAAGGAACTGGGCATGAATATCGACGGAGCCGAGGAAGACGACGGCGACGACAGCTGAGCCAACGGCTGCTTCAACCAAGAAGCGGACCCCAGGGTCCGCTTTTTTATTGCTGCGATGCGTGCGGAAATGCTCGCTGTCGACGCACACGATGCCCGCCATGCACTCAGGCGGACCAGCCCGGGGGTAAACGCCCCCGCAAAAACCGCACTAGTTGGCTCTAGCCCCAGTATTTCCGCGGACCTGCGGCGTCGTAATAAAACTGGCACACCCCCTGCATAGACTCAAGCAACTCCAGTTTCGGGGGCCTTGGTACAGGCAGGCCGGGGATTCCCCTCTTTTATTCTTGCTCCAGGCTGACCACCAGCCGCCAGCGCCCGTCCAGCTCTTCGGCGCGCCATTCACCGCGCAGCGGGCGGGCTGCCAGAAAGCGCAGCTGCAACACCCGCTTGTCGCGGGTTAAGCGCCAGTTCACCGGCCGACCATGCAGATCCAGCTGGCCGCGCCGCTCACGCCCCAGACTCTCGAAGCGCAAGACATAAGCCCCAGCCACCCGCGCGGCGCGCACCTCCGGTTCGACGTTGAACCAGAGCGCCAGCCCCTGATCGAGCACCTCCACCTGTTTCAGCCAAAGCGGTTCAGGTTGTAGCAGACGGCCGATCATCAGGCCGATAAGAAAGCCGAACAGCGCCAGCGAGCCAATCAGCCGGCCCCACTGACGCGGTCGTGGATCGCTATCGGGAGTAGAATGCTGTCCGTCTTCAGGCTCGGAGCCGCGCATGTTTCACGTAATCCTATTTCAACCGGAAATCCCACCGAATACCGGCAACATTATCAGGCTCTGCGCCAACAGCGGTTGCCACCTGCACCTGATCGAGCCGCTGGGTTTCGAGCTGGACGATAAACGCCTGCGCCGTGCCGGGCTGGATTACCACGAGTACGCCAGCCTGCAACGCCATGCCGACCTGGCCAGCTGCCTGGAGAGCCTCGGCCAGCCCCGGTTATTCGCCTTCACCACCAAAGGCTCGCAGGCCTATCACGAAGTGCGCTACCAGCCGGGCGACGCCTTCCTGTTCGGCCCGGAAAGCCGCGGCCTGCCGCAGGAAATCCGCGACAGCCTGCCCGTCGAGCAACGCCTGCGCCTGCCCATGCGTGAAGGTTGCCGCAGCCTGAATCTGTCCAATACCGTGGCGATTGCGGTCTACGAGGCGTGGCGGCAGCAGGGCTTTGCCATCGATTGACTCAGCAAGGATGGATGAGTCGCGCCCAACCTTCTTCCGCCCTGCCCGGCTGGGGCCTTAGCCGCCTCACTGTCCGTTGCGGCGAAAGTCCCGGGCCACAAAAAAGCGCCCCGCAGGGCGCTTCTTCTCGACTCTGGCTAACGGCTCACTGAGCCGGCGTCGCCTCGGCCGCTTGCTCCATACGCTTGAGCTCTTGCGCATACAGCGCATCGAAGTTCACCGGGGCCAGCATCAGCGCCGGGAAGGAGCCGCGCACCACCAGGCTATCCAGGGTTTCGCGCGCGTAGGGGAAGAGGATGTTCGGGCAGAACGCGCCCAGGGTGTGGCTCATCGAGCCGGCGTCCAGGCCCTTGATCAGGAAGATCCCGGCTTGCTGGACTTCGGCGATGAACGCGGTTTCTTCACCGTTCTTCACCGTGACCGAAAGGGTCAGCACCACTTCATGGAAATCGCCATCCAGGGACTTCTGCCGGGTATTCAGGTCCATGGCCACGCTCGGGGTCCACTCCTGACGGAAGATTTCCGGGCTCTTCGGCGCTTCGAAAGACAGGTCACGCACATAGATGCGCTGCAGGGAAAACTGCGGGTTCTGTTCGCCCTGAGCGGCGCCGTTGCTAGCTTGTTCAGTCATGGCAAAGCCTTCTTATCGTGGATACTAGATAGTGGTTTTTTTACTAAGCCTTGAGCAGCGCATCGAGCTTGCCGGCGCGCTCCAAGGCATACAGGTCGTCGCAACCACCCACATGGGTGTTGCCGATCCAGATTTGCGGCACCGAAGTCTGGCGTGCCTTGCGGGTCATCTCGGCACGCACATCGGGCTGACCGTCGACCTTGATTTCATCGAAGGTTACCCCTTTTCGGCCAAGCAGCTGCTTGGCCCGGATGCAGTAAGGGCACCAATCGCTGGAATAAATAACGACTGCGGGCATATCACTTCACCACTGGCAGGTTATCGCCACGCCAGCTGGCAATCCCGCCAGACAGCTTGGCTGCGTTATAGCCGGCCTTCTTCAACTCACGACTGGCCGCACCGGCCTGCTGGCCCATGGCATCGACCACGATCAGGGTCTTGGCCTTGTGCTTTTCCAGCTCGGCGATGCGGCTCGTCAGCTTGTCATAGGGCACATGCAGGGCACCGGCGATGTGCCCGGCGGAGAAGTCCTTCTGCGCCCGCACATCCACCACAATGCCCTGCTCACTGTTGATCAACGCGGTCAGCTCGCGGCTGCTCAGGCTCTTCCCACCCTTACTCAGCTCGGAGAAGATCAGCAGCGCCAGGAGGACGACGAACACGCCGCTCAGCGCATAGTGGTTAGTGGCAAATTCAATCAAGTTGGCAAGCATTGCGCGATTCCGGGACGGTAAAATGTCGGTCAGTATACACAGCCCTACAGGTCGACCAAAGCCCACTGGGCGGTGACGCGCCCGCCACCAGGCCGTAAAATGTCAGGTCTTTTTTGTCCCTCACGCAGAGCGAACCAGCCTTATGAGCGCCACGCCAAAACCGTTGGTACTGATCATTCTCGATGGCTTCGGTCACAGTGACAACCCGGAACACAACGCCATCCATGCCGCCAAGACCCCGGTCTATGACCGCCTGCGCGCCACTCAGCCGCACGGCTTGATCTCCGGCAGCGGCATGGACGTCGGTCTGCCCGACGGGCAGATGGGCAACTCCGAAGTCGGCCACATGAACCTCGGCGCCGGCCGGGTGGTGTACCAGGACTTCACCCGGGTGACCAAGGCGATTCGCGATGGCGAGTTCTTCGACAATCCCACCATCACCGCCGCGGTTGACCAGGCGGTACAGGCCGGCAAGGCCGTGCATATCCTCGGTCTGCTCTCCGACGGTGGCGTGCACAGCCATCAGGATCACATCGCCGCCATGGTCGAACTCGCGGCGCAACGCGGCGCCGAGAAGATCTACCTGCACGCCTTCCTCGACGGTCGCGATACGCCGCCGAAGAGTGCGCAAGCGTCCATCGAGTTGCTCGATGCCACCTTCGCCAAGCTCGGCAAGGGCCGTATCGCCAGCCTCATCGGCCGCTACTTCGCCATGGACCGCGACAACCGCTGGGACCGCGTCGAGCAAGCCTACAAGCTGATCGTCGATGGCCAGGGACAATTCAGCGCCGCCGATGCCGCCAGCGGCCTGCAGGCCGCCTACCAGCGTGGCGAGAGCGACGAGTTCGTCAAAGCCACCCGCCTCGGCGCGCCGGTCCAGCTGGAAGACGGCGACGCCGTGGTGTTCATGAACTTCCGCGCCGACCGCGCGCGCGAATTGACCCGCGCCTTCGTCGAAACCGACTTCAAGGAATTCGCCCGCCCCCGCGTGCCGCGACTGGCGAGCTTCGTCATGCTCACCCAGTACGCCGCGAGCATCCCGGCACCCAGCGCCTTCCAACCGACGCCACTGACCAACGTGCTCGGCGAATACCTGGCGAAGAACGGCAAGACCCAGTTGCGCATCGCCGAAACCGAGAAATACGCCCACGTCACCTTCTTCTTCTCCGGTGGCCGCGAGGAACCCTTCGCCGGCGAAGAGCGCATCCTGATTCCCTCGCCGAACGTCGCCACCTATGACCTGCAGCCAGAGATGAGCGCACCGCAAGTCACCGACAAAATCGTCGATGCCATCGAGAACCAGCGTTTCGATGTGATAGTGGTCAACTACGCCAATGGCGACATGGTCGGTCATACCGGTGTATTCGACGCCGCGGTGAAAGCCGTGGAGTGCCTGGACAGCTGCGTCGGGCGCATCGTCGCGGCGCTCGACAAGGTCGGCGGCGAAGCCCTGATCACCGCCGATCACGGCAATGTCGAGCAGATGGAAGACCACTCCACCGGCCAGGCACACACCGCCCACACCTGCGAGCCGGTGCCCTTCATCTATGTCGGCAAGCGCAACGTCAGCCTGCGCACTGACGGCGTACTGGCCGATGT
>JBFKAF010000355.1:0-4327 GCA_041621735.1 Pseudomonas sp. | reverse complement strand
CTGAAGTCCACCGCCATTCTGTTCGGCGAAGCCGATCGACTGATCATCGCCACCCTCCAGGGCCTGGCGCTGCTGTGCCTGCTGTTGGCCGGTGCACGCTTCGAGCTGGGGCTGTATTTCCACCTCGGCCTGCTGCTGGCGGCCGGCTGCTTCGCCTGGGAATACTGGAGCACCCGCCGCCGTGAAGCGCCGGCCTGCTTCCAGGCGTTCCTGCATAACCACTGGGCCGGGCTGGCGATTTTTGTCGGCCTGGTCGTCGACTACGCCTTGCGCTGAAGCCCTCCGCGGTGGTGCCATCGTCACGCTTGCCCACCGTCCAGTCATCTTCGTCCATGGCAGCGGCCTCAACGGACCGGTGGGCAGAACCCTGAACAGCCTGCATCCGACAGACTGTTCTGCACTAGGCTGCACACACCCGATCGACTGACCGGGCGCACCTTTGAGCCTAGACCCGGCCAGTTTTGACGCAGCCGCCAACATCGAGGTGTCATATCCCTGCAATAATTCCGTTATCTAATGCGCCACACGACAGCTGAACAAACCGAGGCAGGACCCATGGTTGGCAAGAACATCCTGATCGTCGACGACGAAGCACCGATCCGCGAGATGATCGCGGTGGCCCTGGAAATGGCCGGCTACGAGTGCCTGGAAGCGGAGAACACCCAGCAGGCCCACGCCATCATCGTCGACCGCAAACCCGACTTGATCCTGCTCGACTGGATGCTCCCCGGCACCTCCGGCATCGAGCTTGCGCGGCGCCTCAAGCGCGACGAGCTGACCGGCGATATTCCGATCATCATGCTCACCGCCAAGGGCGAGGAAGACAACAAGATCCAGGGCCTGGAAGTCGGCGCCGACGATTACATCACCAAGCCGTTCTCGCCGCGCGAGCTGGTGGCCCGCCTCAAAGCCGTGCTGCGCCGCGCCGGCCCCAGCGACAACGAGGGGCCGATCGAGGTCAATGGCCTGCTGCTCGACCCGATCAGCCACCGCGTGACCATCGACGGCAAACCGGCCGAGATGGGTCCGACCGAATACCGCCTGCTGCAATTCTTCATGACCCACCAGGAGCGGGCCTACACCCGCGGCCAGTTGCTCGATCAGGTTTGGGGCGGCAACGTCTACGTCGAGGAGCGCACGGTCGACGTGCATATCCGCCGCCTGCGCAAGGCGCTGGGCGAAGTCTACGAGAGCCTGGTGCAGACCGTACGCGGCACCGGTTACCGTTTCTCCACGAAAAGCTAGGCATACCCTCGCAGTATGTCCGCGACGAGCGGCGCGGGTTAGGATTGCCGGCCGGACCTGGCGGCACAATGGATCGATTGGCGGATGAGTTCTAAGTGAATCAAGACTGGCGCGGCGCCCTGATACGCCGCCTGCTGCTGTTAGTCGGCGTCTGCCTGCTGTTCGGCGCGATCAGCGGCCAATATGCCTGGGCGCTGGTACTCGGCTTGGCTGCCTATCTCGGCTGGACCCTGCGCCAGCTGCTGCGCCTGCACACCTGGCTGAAGCAGCACCAGCCTGACGAGCCGCCACCGGACAGCCCCGGCCTGTGGGGCGAAGTGTTCGACAGCATCTATCACCAGCAGCGCCATGAACAACGTGCACGGGCGCGCCTGCAGGCGGTGATCGACCGGGCCCAGGAGTCCACTTCCGCGTTGAAAGACGCGGTGATCATGCTCGACAGCGACGGCAACCTGGAGTGGTGGAACCCCGCGGCAGAAACCCTGCTCGGCTTGAAAACCCTGCAGGACAGCGGCCAGCCGATCGGCAACCTGGTACGCCACCCACGCTTCAAGGAGTACTTCGAGCGCAACAACTACCTGGAACCGCTGGAGCTGCCCTCGCCACTGAGTGACAACCGGCGCCTGCAGTTTCACATCACCCAGTACGGCAATCAGGAACACCTGGTGCTGGTGCGTGACGTCACCCGTCTGCACCAGTTGGAACAGATGAGGAAGGACTTCGTCGCCAACGTCTCCCACGAGCTGCGCACGCCCTTGACGGTGATTTCCGGCTACCTGGAGACCTTGCTGGACAATGTCGAGGCGGTGAATCCGCGCTGGCTGCGTGCCCTGCAACAGATGCAGCAACAAGGCGGGCGCATGCAGAACCTGCTGAATGACCTGCTCCTGCTGGCCAAGCTGGAAGCCACCGACTATCCCTCGGACAACCAGCCCGTGGCGGTCGACCTGCTGCTGCTGTCGATCAAGAACGACGCCCAGGCCCTCTCGGGCGAACGCCAGCACCGCATCAGCCTGGAAGCCGACCCGCACCTCAAGCTCAAGGGCAGCGAGAGCGAACTGCGCAGCGCCTTTTCCAACCTGGTGTTCAACGCGGTGAAGTACACCCCCAACGAAGGCCAGATCCGTATCCGCTGGTCGGGCGATGAGCACGGCGCCTGCCTCGCGGTGCAGGACAACGGCTTGGGCATCGAGGCCAAGCACCTGCCGCGCCTGACCGAGCGTTTCTACCGGGTCGATTCCAGTCGTGCCAGTAATACCGGCGGCACCGGTCTCGGTCTGGCCATCGTCAAGCACGTGCTGCTGCGCCACCGCGCGCACCTGGACATCGACAGCCGCGTGGGCCAAGGCAGCACCTTCACCTGCCATTTCCCGGGCACTCAGGTGGTCCGCCGCGGTAAGTAATTCACGCGGCAGACGCCTACGCTTGCAAAGCCGCACGGCAGCCCTCACCCTCTAGCGGTCATTGGTCAACCGAACCCTTTATGGACCCCTCCCCTAGCTTCTCCGTCGCCGCCTATTTAGCCGAATTCGGCCTCCTGTTGTTGGCACTCGCCCTGGTGCTGCTCAACGCATTTTTCGTCGCCGCCGAATTCGCCATGGTCAAGCTGCGTGCCACCAAGGTCGAAACCATTGCCGATCAGCATGGCTGGCGCGGACAGATCCTGCGCAAGGTGCACAATCAGCTGGATGCCTATCTGTCGGCCTGTCAGCTGGGCATCACCCTGGCCTCGCTGGGCCTCGGCTGGGTCGGTGAACCGGCCTTCGCCCACCTGCTCGAACCGATGCTCGGCGCCCTGGGTATCGACTCGCCGACGCTGATCAGCGCCATCGCCTTCTTCAGCGCCTTTTTCATCATCTCCTACCTGCACATCGTGATCGGCGAGCTGGCCCCCAAGTCCTGGGCGATCCGCAAGCCCGAGCTGCTGTCGCTGTGGACGGCCGCGCCGCTGTACCTGTTCTACTGGGCCATGTACCCGGCGATCTTCCTGCTCAACGCCAGCGCCAACGGCATCCTGCGCATCGCCGGCCAGGGTGAACCGGGGCCGCACCATGAACACCACTACAGCCGCGACGAGCTCAAGCTGATCCTGCACTCCAGCCGCGCCCGCGATCCCAGCGACCAGGACATGCGCGTGCTGGCCTCGGCCGTGGAACTCGGCGAGCTGGAGGTGGCCGACTGGGCCAACTCCCGCGAAGACCTGATCTACCTGGAACTCACCGCACCACTGGACGAAGTGTTCAGCGTGTTCCGCCGACATAAGTACAGCCGCTACCCGGTCTACGACGTCGAGGCCGAGGAGTTTGTCGGCGTGCTGCACATCAAGGACCTGCTGCTGCAGCTGTCCCTGCTGGAAATGCTGCCTTCGGCACTCAACATCGGCGAGCTGATGCACCCGCTGGAGCGCGTCAGCCGGCACATGCTGCTGTCCAGCCTGCTCGAGCAGTTCCGCCAGGGCGGCGCGCATTTCGCCCTGGTCGAGGAAGCCGACGGCAAGGTGATCGGCTACCTGACCATGGAAGACGTGCTGGAAGCCCTGGTCGGCGACATTCAGGACGAACACCGCAAGGCCGATCGCGGCATCCTCGCCTACCAACCGGGCAAGCTGCTGGTGCGCGGCGACACCCCGCTGTTCAAGGTCGAACGCCTGCTCGGCGTCGACTTCGACCATATCGAGGCGGAGACCCTCGCCGGATTGGTCTACGAGACGCTCAAGCGGGTGCCGGAAGAGGAGGAAGTGCTGGACGTCGAAGGCCTGCGCATCGTCGTCAAGAAGATGAAGGGCCCGAAGATTCTCCTGGCCAAGGTGGTCAAGCTCGACTGAGCCGCTCAGTCCGCCCGCGGCAGTGAGCCGCGCCGCCAGCCCAGCAGGCTGTGCACGCACAGGGTGACGAAGATCAACGAGCCACCCAGCAGCACCTGGCGGCTCGGCGCCTCGCCAAGCAGCCACCAGACCCATAGCGGTCCCAGCACCACCTCCAGCAGCAGCAACAGGCCCACCTCGGTAGCGCTGATCCAGCGCGGCCCCAACTGGATCAGCATGAAGGCCAACGGCAGCATCACCCCGGCCATGAAGCCCAGG
>JBFKAF010000354.1:0-4335 GCA_041621735.1 Pseudomonas sp. | reverse complement strand
GAGCAGCCCGCCGATACTGACGCCGGCCGACTGCTCGATCTTGTCGAACAGGGTGAACAGCGAGTTGGTCGCATCCGCCTTGGTCGCCAGCAGCACCTCGCCGCCCGCGAACTCGGCCGCTTCGCCTTGCAGTGCCTGGCTCTCCACCTGCGCCTGATGGGCGACACGATCAGCCTTCTCGTAATTCAGCGCGGCGCCACCGAAGGTGCCGATCCAGACGAAGCTGAACAGCACCGGAATGATCAGCGAACCCATCACCAACTGGCGGATGGTGCGACCACGCGAGATGCGCGCGATAAAGGTGCCGACGAAAGGCGCCCAGGTCAGCCACCAGGCCCAGTAGAAGGCGGTCCACCAGTTCTGCCAGCCCGCGTCTTTCTGCGCGTCGCTCCACAGGCTCATGCCGATCACGCTCTGCGCGTAGCCGGAGGTGCCCTCGAGGATGGTGTTGAGGATGTAACGGGTCGGACCGAACGCCATCACCGCGGCCAGGATCAGCAGGGACAGCCCCATGTTCCATAGCGACAGCAGCTTGATGCCGCGATCCACGCCGGACACCACCGACATGATGGCCACCAGGGAAATGCTCAGGATCAGCAGCATCTTCACGCCGATGCCGGCCTCATAACCGGTCAGGGTCTTGATCCCGGTGGTCATCTGCTCGACGCCGAGGCCGAAGGAGGTGGCGATACCGAAAGCCGTTACCACCACGATCAGGATGTCGAAGATGGCGCCCAACCAGCCGTTCATGCGCGCCTCGCCGAACAGCGGGACCAGGGTCGAGCGGATGGACAGCGGCTTGCCTTTGCGGAAGGAGAAATAGGCCAGGCACAGGGCCGGCATCAGGTACAGGGCCCAGGCGTGCATGCCCCAATGGAAGAAGGTGACGCGCATTGCCGATTCGGCCGCTTCGTCGGTCAGCGCCGTGGCGCTGAAGGGGTTGCCGGCGTAATGCCACATCGGCTCGGCCACCGACCAGAACAGCAGGCCGATGCCCATACCGGCACTGAACAACATCGACAGCCAGGAAGTGGTGCTGAACTCCGGCTTTTCCCCATCACGACCGAGGGTGACATTGCCGAAGCGACTCATCATCAGATACAGCAGATACACCAGGACTCCCGAAGCCATCGCCAGGTAGAACCACTTGAAATTCAGCAGAATGCTCGTGGAGAGTTCGCCGAACACTGCCCCGGCCTGGTCGCCCATGACGCCACAGAAGGCGACAAACGCCACGATTATCAACATCGAAACCAAGGTTATCCGGGCGTCGACGCCACGCCATAGCCCACTGGAATTGCTCATACCTTTTTCTCCATTGTTATAGTCGATATGTATTTCTGCACGCTCGGCCAACGGCGAGTCACCGGCAACTTTCTATCAATCTCCAGGTTATATTGAGGGCCCAAGAATTCTCCAACGCGAGGGCCTTTGACAAATGATTTATCCGAACATGATTAGTGAGTTATTGTCATAAATCCACTAATTAACTCGGCGAACTCCGCGCCGCCTTAACAACCCATTAACATGCACTTTATTTAGATAAGCCGAGTCCCCCGGCCTCGACGAACAACGTCGAAGCGCAAGTACCGTGAGGCAAACTAAGGGAAATCCATTCCAGGACAGAACAGGTTATTTCTGCGCGGCTGACTATAGGGTCGCGAAACACCCCCGCAGCGTTCTCTGCGCGCCATGCACGAGCCCATCCGCGCCATCGGCGCGGACTTTATGGGCGGGCCGTATCGGTAACAACCCTCCGTGACGCAGCCACGTAGGCGGGATTAGCGGCGTATGCCGTCGGAACGCAGACGACACCGGGTGCCGAGTGCCGCGTAACCCAGCACGGGGTCGGCACCCGCGCCAACCATGCTGGGTTACGTCGCGCCAAATTAGGCTGTTTGAACGGACCACCGCGCAGGCGCCTCACCCAGCCTACGGCTCTGATGGATATTTCTGATAGGCCACACTACAGAGGGGGCGCGGCAGACTCAGCCCTTGCGCATCTGCAGGTACAAGGCCTCGACCTTCTCCCGCGCCCAGGGAGTCTTGCGCAGAAAGGTCAGGCTCGACTTGATGCTCGGGTCGCTCTTGAAGCAGCGGATATCAATCATCCTGGCCAAGCCGTCCCAACCGTAGTGGGCCACCAGTTCGCTGAGGATGGTTTGCAGGGTCACGCCATGCAGGGGATTGTTCGGGTGTTGAGTCATAAGCGCCTTAACTGTTGCCGCAACGCGGGAGTCGATGGGCCGGCACCTTAGCCGAGTGCCGCGCACGGGGGAAGCATGAGCCAACCCGGCCGCGCTTACCGGCCATCTCCTGCCCCGCTCATGGGTCCTATTCCAGCGCCTATACTGAATGATTGCCGCAAGCCCGTTGTAGTGCTGCGCGAGCCAGGCCGCACCAGCGGACAACCACTCCCTAACAGGCCGTTGAAAAATGTAGCGAGCGAAGGCTAGGCAAGGCGAAATCAGCCGCAACGTAGCGGAGCGGAGTAACAGCCATAGGCTGGCCCACAGGGCGAGCGTAGCGAGTCAAAAGCGCAGTGTACGAGTTGTACATGAGCATTTTGAGACTGATTTCAACGCCGTATAGCCGAGTGCAGTAGTTTTTCAACAGCCTGGTAAACCGCGAGACATCACCCGCAAGGAGGTTGCACATGACCATTCGTATTGGCGACGAAGCGCCGGACTTCAGCGCCACAAGCACCGAAGGCACCCTGCAATTCCATGACTGGATCGGCGACAGCTGGGCCATCCTGTTCTCCCACCCGAAGGACTTCACCCCGGTGTGCACCACCGAGCTCGGCTACATGGCCAAACTCAAGCCGGAGTTCGACAAGCGCAACACCAAGATCCTCGGCCTCAGCGTCGACCCGGTCAGCAACCACCAGGCCTGGGCCGCCGACATCGAGGAGACCCAGGGCCATGCGGTCAACTACCCGATGATCGGCGATGAAGACCTCAAGGTAGCCAAGCTCTACGACATGATTCACCCGAACGCCAGCGGCGGTCCGCGCACCGCCGTGGACAACGCCACGGTGCGCTCGGTGTTCATCATCGGCCCGGACAAGAAGGTCAAGGCCATGCTGGTCTACCCGATGAGTGCCGGACGCAACTTCGACGAGGTACTGCGCCTGCTCGATTCGCTGCAGCTGAATGCCAAGCACACGGTGGCCACTCCAGTGAACTGGAAGCCAGGCGAGGATGTGATCATCCCCACCTCGGTGTCCGACGAGGAGGCCCAGCGCAAGTACCCCGGAGGCTTCAAGACGCTGAAACCCTACCTGCGCACTGTGGCGCAGCCCAAGTAGAGCGCTGGACGTAACGCAAAAAAGCCGGCCCACTCCCTGAGGTGTGGGCCGGCAAAGGTCAGGCAAGAGTTGCGCCGGACGGGCCGGCAAGCACTGCAGGTCCGGCCCAGCGCCAAGGCGAGTCCGCTTAGCCGCGCGGCTCCTGGCTCAGCGCCTTGAGAAAGCCAATCATCAAGAACAGCATCAGCGCCATGAACGGCAGGCCCATGGCCACGGCCCCGGCCTGAATGCCTTTGAGCGCGGTATCGCCACCGATCACGAACAGCGTGATGGTCACCAGGGCAATCATCACCAGCCACAGCACGCGCTGCACCGGCGAGGTGCCAGGGTCGCCACCGGCCGCCAGGTTGTCGACCACCAGGGCGCCGGAATCCATGGAAGTGACCATGAAGATGACCAGCAGGATCACCACCAGCACCGAGGTGATGGCCGCCAGCGGCAGTACTTCGAGGAACTGGAAGATCGCCATGTTGACGTCCGCCAGGCCTGCCGCCAGGGCGCCGCTGCCGTCGATCACCTGGGCGATGGCGCCGCCACCGAAGGCGCTGAACCAGAAAATCGCCACTATGGTCGGCACCACCATCACCACGCCGACCATCTGCCGTAGCGTGCGGCCGCGAGAAACGCGGGCGACGAACACCCCGACCAGCGGCCCCCAGGTGCACCACCAGGCCCAGTAGAACACCGTCCAGCCCTGGAACCAGTCCTGATCCGGGCGGTTGACCCAGTTGGCCAACGGCAGGAAGAACTCGACGAAATCGACAGTGGTGCTCAGTACTCCGGAGAAGAAGCTCAGCACGCCAATCCCCGCGACCACTAGCAGGAACAGGCCCAGCGCCAGCAGCATGTTGATATTGCTGAGCAGCTTGACCCCGGCATCCATGCCACGCCACAGGGAGAATCCGGCCACGCCGGTCACCACCAGGATGAACAGCAGCTGCAGGCCGAAGGAGTTGGGGATGCCCAGCACATGCGAGATCCCGGCGGTCGCCTGCATGGCGCCGAGGCCCAGGGAGGTGGCCAGG
>JBFKAF010000353.1:0-4392 GCA_041621735.1 Pseudomonas sp. | reverse complement strand
GAGCTGGAAGCCCAGCTGCCGCCCAATCTCAAGGTCTCCATCGCCTACGACGCCACGCTGTTTATCCAGGCCTCGATCGACGAGGTGGTGAAGACCCTGTTCGAGGCGGTGCTGATCGTCATAGTCGTGGTGTTCCTGTTCCTCGGCGCGCTGCGTTCGGTGCTGATTCCGGTGATCACCATCCCCTTGTCGATGATCGGCGTGCTGTTCTTCATGCAGCTGATGGGCTACTCGATCAACTTGTTGACCCTGCTGGCCATGGTGCTGGCCATCGGCCTGGTGGTGGACGACGCCATCGTCGTGGTGGAGAACATCCACCGGCATATCGAGGAGGGCAAGACGCCGTTTGATGCGGCCATCGAAGGCGCACGCGAGATCGCCGTGCCGGTGGTGTCGATGACCGTCACCCTGGCCGCGGTCTATGCGCCGATCGGCTTCCTCGAAGGCCTCACCGGGGCCTTGTTCAAGGAGTTCGCCCTGACCCTGGCCGGCGCCGTGATCATCTCCGGCATCGTCGCCCTGACCCTGTCGCCGATGATGTGCGCCAAGCTGCTGCGCCACGACGAGAATCCCTCCGGGCTGGCGCACCGCCTCGACCTGATCTTCGACAGGCTCAAGCGCCGCTACCAACGCGCCCTGCACGGCACCCTGGAGACCCGGCCGGTGGTGCTGGTGTTCGCCCTCATCGTCATGGCGCTGATCCCCGTGCTGCTCAACTTCACCCAGAGTGAACTGGCGCCGGAGGAAGACCAGGGCATCATCTTCATGATGGCCAACGCCCCGCAACCGACCAACATCGAGTACCTGAACAAGTACACCGATGAGTTCGTGGCGATCTTCAAGGAATTTCCCGAGTACTACTCGTCGTTCCAGATCAACGGCTTCAACGGCGTGCAGTCGGGTATCGGCGGCTTCCTGCTGGCGCCGTGGAACGAGCGCGAGCGCACCCAGATGGAACTGCTCCCCGAGGTGCAGGGGCGCCTGGCGCAGATACCCGGCCTGCAGATCTTCGGCTTCAACCTGCCCTCCCTGCCCGGCACCGGCCAGGGCCTGCCGTTCCAGTTCGTGATCAACACGCCCAACGACTACGAGTCGCTGCTGCAGGTGACCGAGAAGATCAAGCAGCGCGCACTGGAGTCGGGTAAGTTCGCTTTCCTCGACATCGACCTGGCCTTCGACAAGCCGGAAGTGGTGGTCGAGATCGACCGGCAGAAGGCCGCGCAGATGGACGTGTCGATGCAGGACCTCGGCCTGACCCTGGCCAGCCTGCTCGGCGAGGGCGAGATCAACCGCTTCACCATCGACGGCCGCAGTTACAAGGTAATCGCCCAGGTCGAGCGCGCCTACCGCGACAATCCGGGCTGGCTCGGCAGTTATTACGTGAAGAGCCAGAGCGGCGAGATGCTGCCCCTGTCGACCCTGATCACGGTCAGCGACCGCGCCCGACCGACTCAGCTCAACCAGTTCCAGCAGCTCAACTCGGCAATCATCCAGGGTGTGCCGATCGTCAGTATGGGCGAAGCCATCGACAGCCTGCGGCAGATCGCCGACGAGGAGGCGCCGCAAGGCTACGCCTTCGACTACGCCGGCGCCTCGCGCCAGTTCGTGCAGGAAGGCAGCGCGCTGTACCAGACCTTCGGCCTGGCCCTGGCACTGATCTTCCTGGTCCTGGCCGCGCAGTTCGAGAGCTTCCGCGATCCGCTGGTGATACTGGTGACGGTGCCGTTATCGATCTGCGGCGCACTGATCCCGCTGTTCCTCGGCCTGTCCAGCATGAACATCTACACCCAGGTCGGACTGGTCACGCTGATCGGCCTGATCACCAAACACGGCATCCTGATCGTCGAGTTCGCCAATCAGCTGCGCCGCGAGAAAGGCTTGTCACGCCGCGCCGCCGTAGAGGAAGCCGCGTCGATCCGCCTGCGCCCGGTGCTGATGACCACTGCCGCCATGGTCTTCGGCATGGTCCCGCTGATCCTGGCCAGCGGCGCCGGGGCGGTCAGCCGCTTCGATATCGGCCTGGTGATCGCCACCGGCATGTCGGTGGGCACCCTGTTCACCCTGTTCGTGCTGCCGTGCGTGTACAGCTTGCTGGCCAAACCCGATCCGCAACCGACCGGGCAACTTGCCGCCGAACACTGATCCAGCTGCCACAAAAAAGCCCCGAACCGGGGCTTTTTTGTTGCCAAGCACTCAGGTCAACCTTGAGGCCCCATGCCCTGGGACAGGCCGAACATGAACAGCAGCAAGTCCTGGTCAGGGCGTAACTGCGGGGTCAACTGCGCCTGCGGCGGCAGTGGGCAGTAGCCCAGGCCATTGTGGGTTAAGACCTCGACACCGGGTTCTTGCCAGGCGGCTACCGCGAGCGAGGCAACGCCGAGCGCAGCGACAAGAAACAAACTTCGTGCGATTTCTAGCTTCATTACTGCAACCTCTTGATAGCGCTGCCAAACGCTGTTTGCTAACCCTAGATCACTGAATACCACAGCGTCGATTTCAGCGACGAACGGCAACGCCTATAGCTGACTCGCCCATTGCTCGGCCAACGGCGGTGTCATGCTCGCTCACCGAGTGCTCGCGAATGCCAGCACGCTTGGAACAACAACGCACCCGAATAGTTCCGCCGCTCACCCCACCAGACATAACATGGCGCATCGACTGGCCAACGCCCGGCGTCGCAGTAACAGCTAACAGTCACCTAAGTGCCCAGCGTGGTCGCCGGCGCCCCAACACGGGGCAGCCCTCAACCAGCGGAATACCGCCGCCAAAAAGCCTGCAAGCGCCTAAGCCTCTGCGGATAACCGCGTGCTAGAAGCCATACCAGTGAAATCAATAGTCGGACGAGAGGACGCTGGCACAACCCACTTCAGCCTAACGACGTGCAACAAACCGATAACGCTGAAATAGTTAAGCAAGTGGCGTACCCGCTTTTCCCGCACGCGCCTTAGCACCTAAATAGCGAACATAAAAAACCCCGCGACAAGCGCGGGGTCTTTTAGTACAGCTCAGGGTGCCGGCTGGCTTACATCATGCCGCCCATGCCACCCATGCCACCCATGCCGCCCATATCGGGCATGGCCGGGGCTTTGTCATCAGCCACTTCGGCGATCATCGCTTCGGTGGTGATCATCAGGCTGGCGATGGAAGCCGCTGCCTGCAGAGCCGAACGGGTCACCTTGGCCGGATCGAGAATACCCATCTCGATCATGTCGCCGTAGACGCCAGTTGCAGCGTTGTAGCCATAGTTGCCCGAACCTTGCTTGACCTTGTCAACCACGACGCTCGGCTCATCGCCAGCGTTGGCGACGATCTGACGCATCGGCGCTTCTACAGCGCGACGCAGCAGCGCGATACCGACGTCCTGGTCGTCGTTCTCGCCTTTCAGGCCTTCGATGGCTTGCAGAGCACGTACCAGGGCAACACCGCCGCCAGGTACAACGCCTTCTTCGACGGCGGCACGGGTGGCGTGCAGGGCGTCTTCAACGCGGGCTTTCTTCTCTTTCATTTCGACTTCGGTGCCAGCACCGACCTTGATCACGGCAACACCGCCAGCCAGTTTGGCCAGACGCTCTTGCAGCTTCTCTTTGTCGTAATCCGAAGAGGTGTCTTCGATCTGCTTACGGATCTGCAGAACGCGCGATTCGATATCGGCGTGAACACCAGCACCGTCGATGACGGTGGTATTTTCCTTGCTCAGGATCACACGCTTGGCGTTACCCAGGTGCTCCAGGGTCGCGCTTTCCAGGCTCAGGCCGATTTCTTCGGAAATCACGGTACCACCGGTCAGAACGGCGATGTCCTGCAGCATGGCCTTACGGCGATCACCGAAGCCCGGTGCCTTGACGGCAGCGACTTTGACGATGCCACGCATGTTGTTCACCACCAGAGTCGCCAGGGCTTCGCCCTCGACGTCTTCGGCGACGATCAGCAGCGGACGGCCAGCTTTGGCGACAGCTTCCAGCACCGGCAGCATTTCGCGGATATTGGAGATCTTCTTGTCGACCAGCAGGATCAGCGGGCTATCCAGCTCGGCAACCATGGTGTCCGGCTTGTTGATGAAGTACGGGGACAGGTAGCCACGGTCGAATTGCATGCCTTCGACGACAGACAGTTCGTTTTCCAGACCCGAACCTTCTTCAACGGTGATCACGCCTTCTTTACCGACTTTTTCCATGGCTTCGGCAATGATGTCGCCGATGGAGGTGTCGGAGTTGGCGGAGATGGTACCGACCTGAGCGATGGCCTTGGTGTCAGCGCACGGCTTGGACAGGGCTTTGATCTCTTTGACAATGGCGATGGTCGCCTTGTCGATGCCGCGCTTCAGGTCCATCGGGTTCATGCCGGCAGCGACGGCTTTCAGGCCTTCGTTGACGATCGACTGCGCCAGAACGG
>JBFKAF010000352.1:0-4399 GCA_041621735.1 Pseudomonas sp. | reverse complement strand
GCTTGAGGTAGAAGAACAGCGAGGCCAATACCCCGGCATAGATCGCCGTCTGCAGCTCCAGCAGCAGGGTCGCCAGCAGGGTCAGCAGCATCACCAGAAACTCCGAGCGGCTGACCCGGTACAGCGCCTTGACCCCGGCGATGTCGATCAGCCCCCAGCAGATCAGCAGAATGCTCGCCGCCATGCAGGGCAGCGGGATGTGCGCGATCAGACGCGCGCCTAATACCGCGAACAGCGCCACCAGCAGCGCCGAACAGACCCCGGCCAGCGGCGAGCGCGCGCCGGCCTGCAGGTTCAGTGCCGAGCGGGTGAAGGAGCCGGCCGACAGCGAGCCGGAAAACCACGGCCCGAACATATTCGACAGGCCTTGGGCGCGGACCTCCTGATTGGCATCGAGAAACTGTTGCGATTTACTGGCCAGGGCGCGGGCGATCGACAGGCTGATGACCAGCCCGAGCATGCCGCAGGCCACCGCCGCCGGCAGCAGCTGGAGGATGTTCGACAGCTTGAAGGTCAGCGGGCTGAAGGGCGGCAGTTGCCCTTCGAAGGCGCTGACCAGGGCAATCCCCGCGGCCTGTTCGGGCAGCAGGAAGACCAGCAGGCTGCCGGCGCTGATGCCCAGCAGCAAGGCCGGCGCGCGTGGCCAGAGACGGCGGATCAGCAGGCTCAGGCCGAGGGTGAAGAGGGTCAACAGCAGGGCGCGCCAGTCGCTCTCGCCCAGGTGCTGGCCGATGTTCAACAGCGTATCCAGCGCCGTGGGCTGGCTGGGAATGCTGATGCCGAGCAGGTTGGGCAGCTGGCCGAGGGCAATCACCACGGCGGCGCCGAGGGTGAACCCGAGCACCACCGAGTGCGACACGAAATTCACCAGGGCGCCGAAGCGCAACAGCCCGAGCAGCCACTGGAACACGCCGGCGAGAAAGGTCAGCAGCAGCACCAGGGCCACGAAGTCGGCGCTGCCGGGCGCAGCCAGTGGGCTGACGCTGGTGAACAGGACGATGGAGATGGCCGCGGTCGGGCCGCAGATCAGGTGCCAGGACGAGCCCCACAGGCAGGCGATGATCACCGGAACTATGGCCGCGTACAGGCCGTACTCGGGCGGCAGTCCGGCGATCAGCGCGTAGGCGATGGACTGCGGCAGGGCCAGAATGGCGCCGGTCAGGCCGACCAGCAGGTCATTGCCGAGGCTGCGCCGACTGGTGTTGGGCAACCATCGCAGGAAGGGCAGCAGGGTTTGGCGGCTGGGTAGCGGCATCGGTGTCGCTCGGTCCTGGCGTGGGCAAACGAGAGTCTGCCCACGCAGCTGTTTCAGGCGGGGCTGATGCCCAGCCTACGCCAATCCACCTGGATTGTTCAAAGGCGCGCCTTGATCGCTGCCAGTGCATCGCCGCCATCGCGGGTGGTGACGCCTTGCAGCCAGGCGTCGATGACCGTCGGGTTGGCTTGCAGCCAGTTCTTGATCGCCTCTTGGTTGTTGGCTTTCTTGCTCATCACCTGGTTCATGATGGCGTTCTCCATCTCCTGAGTGAAGCTCAGGTTGCTCAGCAGCTTGCCGGCGTTCGGGCATTGGCTGGCGTAGCCCTTGCGCGCCAGGCTGTTGACGTGGCCGCTCGCGCCGAAGTATTTCTCGCCGCCCTTGAGGTAGCGCATGTCGTGCTGCACGTTCATCGGGTGCGGGGTCCAGCCGAGGAACACCACGAACTTGTCGCGTTTCACCGCGCGCCCGACCTGGACCAGCATCGCCTGCTCGCTGGACTCCACCAGTTTCCAGTCGCCGAGACCGAACTCGTCGGCTGCGATCATCTTCCTGATCGATTCGTTGGCTGGCGAGCCGGAGGCAATGCCGTAGAGCTTGTGCTCGAACTGATCGGCGAACTTGTCCAGGTCGGCGAAGGTCTTCACCCCGGCCTCATAGGCGTAGGTGGGCACGGCCAGGGTGTATTCGGTGCCGCTGAGGTTCTGCGCCAGTTTGTCGACTATGCCGCTGGCGACGAACTTGTCGTAGTTATCCTGCTGGGCCGGCATCCAGTTGCCGAGGAAGACGTCGACCTGACCCTTCTGCAATCCGGCATAGATGATCGGCACGGCGAGGATCTGCGTTTCGGTCTTGTAGCCCAGACCGTCGAGGAGGAACTGGGCAATGCCATTGGTCACGGCGATGTCGCTCCAACCAGGATCGCCCAGCCTGACCTTGGCGCAGCTGGCGTCCTCGGCCTGGGCGCTGAGTGCGACTGTGCTGAGCAGCAGGCTGGCGACGCAGGCGTTTTTAATTGTTTTCATGGCACTTTCCTCGGAGTTTGGCGCGGCGCGGGCAGGCCACGCGCCGATTAGGGGGGCTCAGGATCAGGGCTGTGGAAAGCGCGCACGCCGCTCAAGGTCATCCAGGTCGATGTGGTTGCGCATGTACTGCTGGCTGGCATCGACCATGGGCTGATGGTCCCAGCTCTTCAGCTTGCCCTTGGTCAGCGCCTCGGCGACGAAGCGCCGACGCCGCTGGCTGGCGAGGGTGGCCTGATGGATCGCCGGAATGTCCCAGCGCTGGCGGGCCTCCTCGAGGAACTCGGCCAGCAGGCTTTGTTGGTCGGCCGACTGGGCCAGGTTCTCCAGCTCTTTCGGGTCATTGGCCACGTTGAACAACAGCAACGGGTCGACTTCCGAGTAGATGAACTTCCAGTCGCCGCGTCGGATCATCATCAGCGGGCTGTTAGTGCCTTCGGCCATGTACTCGCCGAGTACCTCGTCGTGCCCGCCGCTGCCTTGCAGGTGCGGCAGCAGGGAGCGGCCATCCAGCGGCAAGCTCGGGTCTAGCGCACCGCCGGCCAGTTCCACCAGGGTCGGCAACAGGTCGGCAGTGGACATCGACTGGCTGACCCGGTGTGCGGCGAATTTACTCGGCGCATGCACCACGAAGGGCACCCGTGCGGCCATCTCGAACCAGTGCATCTTGTACCAGAGGCCGCGCTCGCCGAGCATGTCGCCGTGATCGCCGGAGAAGACGATGATGGTGTCCTCGGCCAGGCCACAGTCACCCAGAGTTTTCAGCAGCTTGCCGATATTCGCGTCGATGTAACTGCAGGCGCCGAAATAGGCACGGCGGGCATCCTTGATCTTCTCCTCGGGCAGCTCCTTGCCCCACAGGTCGATGACCTTGAGGATGCGTTGCGAGTGCGGGTCGAGGTCCTGCTGGTCGATCTTGACCCCTGGCAGTGGGATGTCTTCGTCGCGATAGAGGTTCCAGAACTCTTCCGGGATGCAGTAGGGGTCATGCGGGTGAGTCATCGACACGGTCAGGCAGAACGGCTGCTCGGCGTTCTCGCGGACATGGTTGTAGAGGTACTGCTGAGCCTTGAACACCACCTCCTCATCGAAATCCAGCTGGTTGGTGCGCACGGTGGGACCGGCCTGCAGCACCGAGGACATGTTGTGGTACCAGGAGAGGCGCTGTTCCGGCGCGTCCCAGTTCACCGCCCAGCCGTAGTCGGCCGGGTAGATGTCGCTGGTCAGGCGCTCCTCGTAGCCATGCAACTGGTCCGGGCCGCAGAAGTGCATCTTGCCCGACAGCGCGGTGTGGTAACCGAGGCTGCGCAGGTAGTGGGCATAGGTCGGCACGTCGCCGGGGAAATCGGCGGCGTTATCGTAGGCGCCGATCTTGCTCGGCAGCTGGCCGCTGACCAGGGTGAAGCGCGACGGCGCGCACAGCGGGCTGTTGCAGTAGGCTGAATCGAATACCACACCCGTTTCGGCCAGGCGCACCAGGTTGGGCATCTTGATCGGCGAGGCCGGATCATGGATCGGCAGGAGCGGCGCGGCCATCTGGTCGGCCATGATGAACAGAATATTCGGGCGCTTCATGGCGGCTATTCCATATAAAAGATTTATGCGAAAGTGCTGGGGCTATGATCAAGCCAAAACAAAATCGTGGTAAACCCGGCAGGAATACATAACTTGGATAAGTACAGCTTATGCTAAGGGCGCTCCAAGGCATTTCCCTGGATGCCTTGCGGGTGTTCGAGTCCGCCGCCCGCCAGCTGAGTTTTACCGCGGCGGCCGCCGAGCTGGGCAGCAGTCAGCCGGCCATCAGTCAGCAGGTCAAGCGCCTGGAGCAGCAGTTGGCGACGCGCCTGTTCGACCGGGTGTATCGCGGCATCGTGCTCACCGAAGCCGGAGAGTTGTTGCTGCGCCACGTGCAGGAAGGCCTCGCGGTACTCGATGCCGGCGTCGCCGCAGTGACCGCCGGGCAGCAGCATGAGGTGTTGCAGGTGGCCACCGATTTCGCCGTTGCCGCCTACTGGCTGATGCCGCGCCTGCACCGCTTTCACCAGGCCCACCCCGATGTCGACGTCAGCCTGATCACCAGCGAGCGCGACTTCAGCACGCTGTCGCCGGAGATCGACGTGGC
>JBFKAF010000351.1:0-4402 GCA_041621735.1 Pseudomonas sp. | reverse complement strand
GGTGGCGGTCTTGCCGCGGGTGGAGGCGAACTGCTGCCCCGGCTGGATGGAGTGGTCGAGCAGCACCTTCTTCCAGCTGCCGAGGTTGGGCTGGGTCCAGTCGCCGTAGATGCGTTTGACGCTGGCGACGCCGAACTTGGCGATTTCCTCGAACAGGCCCTCGATGATCGAGGCCTGGGCATTGTCGGCGTCGATCAACACCGCCAGGCGTTTTTGCGTGTCGTCATCCTGCGGGCGCGCGGCATAACGCGCGGAGGGGGCTTTGGTGTCCATGGGTCATCCTTGCATGAGCATGCCCTGAACATACTGCGGAAGGCTGGCCGAACGCCATAGGCAACGGGTCGTAGCACAAGGACGGTCACCTGCCGGGTGGTTCGGCGCGGCGCCAGCCCCCTGGGCTATTCGGCGTTCTGCCGGGCCTCTTCGAGGCGTTGCTGGTTCAGCTGGTTGGCCTGCTCGACCTGCAGCTTGAGCTGCGCCATCTGCTGCTGCGCCTGCTTGGCCTGCAACGCGGCGCTGGCGGCGGTTTCGCTCGGGCCGCAGCCGGCCAGGGCGAGCAGGGCGGCGAGGGTCATTGCCATGGGTAGGCTGCGCATAAGCGGTTCCTGTTCGAGTGCGGCGCACGCCACGCGTGCTCGATGTTGGCGAGCCTCCCACGCCGTGCGAGGGAGGGGCAAGCTAGGTTACTTGCTGGCGTCGAGTATCGGCAGAGTGTCGCGCGAACGCTTGTGCCTGCGCGCGGTATGTCGCGCTCAGGCGGCCGGTCGAGCAGGGCTCAGACTTTTCTGACGAACTCGGATTTCAGTTTCATCGCGCCGATGCCGTCGATCTTGCAGTCGATGTCGTGGTCGCCGTCGACCAGGCGGATGCCCTTGACCTTGGTGCCGACCTTGACCACCAGCGAGGAGCCCTTGACCTTGAGGTCCTTGATCACGGTGATGGTGTCGCCGTCCTGCAGGGTGTTGCCGACCGCGTCCTTGATCACCTTGTGCTCAGGGGCGACTTCGGCCGAGGCCGCGGCCGACCATTCGTGGGCGCACTCCGGGCAGATCAGCATCAGGCCGTCTTCGTAGGTGTACGCGGAGTTGCATTGGGGGCAGGGCGGCAGGGTGCTCATGCGGCGGGCTCACTTTCTGGATGGCTAAAAACCGCAAATTGTATAAGGTTTTGCGCGCTTTGCGGTTTTGCCAGGCCAGGTGGCGAGCAGTCGGGCCAGCGGCCTGGCCGTGGTCGCGTCTTTTGCCCGGCCAGCCAGGTCTGCATGCCCTATGCGCTGGACTGCAGCAGGGCTTGCAGGCGTGGCAGCAGGGGGGCGCTGTCGAGGTCGGGGTCGAGGTTGAGCAGGAACTCGTTACGCAACAGCGCCAGCACTTGCGTGGCGGACTCGATCAGGCGTTGCTCGATACGGCCGTCGGCGTAATGGCGCTTGAAGGTGGCGTTGGCCAGGGTCAGGCGGGTACTGCCGTCGACGCGGGCGGCTATCAGCATCTGCCGGAAGATGCTCTGCGGGTGGGTTGAGGTGTACCAGTTGCGCACGGCGAAGTCGATCCAGGGCGAGGGTTGCAGGTCGAAGTGGTACACCGGCAGCCAGGCTTCGCCGACACGGGTGTGCAACTGGTAGTGCGATTGTGCGGCGTTGGGCGGCAGCAGGCGGAAGGGGAAGTCCGCTAGCTCGCCAGGTTCGTGCAGCGGCATGGCGCGGAAGGGGGTGGCGGAGCCGAAGGCGATGTCGACCAGGAACGGGCCTTGCGCCAACTCCACGCACAGCGCCAAGTGCAGGAGCATGGTCTGCGGCGCGCTGTCCGCCAGACCCCAGCGCACGCGGCCGGCGAGCAGGCTGACGCGGTAGCCGAGGCTGAGCAGCAGGCGCGCGAACAGCGAGTTGGCCTCGAAACAGTAGCCGCCGCGACCGCGCTCGACGATCTTGGCGAAGGTCGCCTCGGCGTCTATGTCGATGGGCCGCTCGAGCAGCACGTCGAGGTTCTCGAACGCTACCCGGTTGAGGTGGGCGGTGATCAGCCGGTCGAGGTTGACGCGATCGGCGGCGCTCGGGCGTGGCAGGCCGAGATGGGCGAGGTAGGCCTGCTGCTGTTCGGGGCTCAGCGGGTGCATGTTGGGCTCCAGTCGGGCCGGTCGGGGGGCTGTTTGGCGGCGCTTTCAGGCTCGCTTGAGTTGGCTGTGGCCAGCGCCGTCATGCGCTGGCGTCTGCATAGTTGGGCAGTGTAGTTGGCGTGCGGCGCAATTTCAGGCCGGGCGCCTGTGCATTGCCGCGAGTGGTGTCTGGGGCGGCTCGATGTGTTGGCGATGTGCTGGCAGTGTCGGGCAGGTAATACCGATCAATCGAGGGTGAGACCCCAGCGCCGGAAGATGGCGTCGAGCCTGCCCGCGCTTTGCAGGCGTTGCAGGGCCGCGGCGAAGCGTTGCGCGCGTGGCTCATCGCCCTTGGCGAAGGCCACGTAGCGGGGTATTTCCGCCAGGGGCTGCGGCAGGATGCGCACCCGCTGTTCGGCGTGTTGCTCGCGCACGAAGTGCATCAGTTGGGCGCGGTCGCCGACGATGATGTCGATGCGTCCGGCCAGCAGCATCGCTACCAGTTGGCGTGGGTTTTGGGCGCGGGTGTCGCGCAGCAGATCGGCCTGGTCGAACTGCGACTGGTAGGCGTAGCCGCGTACCTGGCCGATGACATAGGGCGAGAGGTCGCTCAACTGCTGCCAATCCTCGAGCGCCGCCTTGTGGTTGGCCATGAATACGGTGATGCCGCTGCGGATAGGGCCGACCAGGTTGTATTGCGCCTGGCGCTCCGGCGTGCCGGCAAACTGGAAGGCCATTTCCACCTCGCCGCGCCCGAGCATCTGCTTGACCCGCTCCCAGGGATACAGGCGCAACTGGTACTCGACGCCGGCCTCGCGCAGTACCGCATCGACCAGCTCGACATCCAGCCCTTGTGGGATGTCGTCGGGGGGCTGGGAAAAGCTGTAGGGGGCAAACTGCTCGTCGCCGACCACCCGCCACGGGTGCGCCAGCACCGCGGTGCTGAGCGTCAGGAGCAGGCATAGCAGTAGATTGCGCATGGTGGACTCCGCCTGACCATGAGAATGGGCGTGATACACCCGTGCAAGGTATACGCGATACAGGCTTTGAGGCTAGTCAAACGACGACAAAACGACAGCGCATGAATGATCCAGTGCGCGTGTCGGGTCAATCGTATTCGGCGGCCGCATGCTCGCCGAGCAGGCGCCGCTGGCGCGGGGTGCAGGCGGCCAGCACGCGTGGATTGAAGTGAAAGGCCAGGTAGGGCGAGAACTTCTGCGCGACCATGCGCCGGCCGTAATGCACCTGCAGCAGGTAGCGTGTGCGGTCTGGCGTGCGGTTACGACTGCCGGCGTGCCACAGCTCGCTGCGCAGGAACAGCACGTCGCCGGCGCGGCAGAGCACGGGGTGCGCGGTCAGCCCTTGCCACTGGGTTTCGCCTGCGGCCGGTTCACGTCCGGCGCGGTGGCTACCGGGGATCACCAGGGTGGGGCAGAGGTCGGCGTCTATGTCATTCAGGTACAGTTGCGCCGTGCAGATCTGCATCGGCAGCAGGAAGGCCGGGTCGGCCAGCAGCGTTGGTGGCAGCGCCATGGCCAGGTAGTCCAGGTGCAGGTCGGCGCCGATAAAACCGGGGTGACAGCGCCAGGCCGTCTGGCCAATCACGTGGCAGTCCGTGCCCAGGCAGGCCTCGGCCAGCTCGATGACCCCCGGCGGGTCGAGGTAGGGCAGCCACAGCGGGTCACGGTTGAATACGCATTTGTAGTGGTCGACCAGGCCGTTGTAGTCCCAGTGTTGTGGCCGCAGTTGGTCGATGGCAGCGCGCAGCTCAGCGATCTGGCGCGCGTTCAACACCCCGCGCAGCAGCACGCAGCCTTGCGCATGCATGGCCAGCAGGCGTTCGGCAGTCCGTTCGGGAGCCAGGCTGCGCTTGGGCATAGTGTCGACTCCTCCGCGCCTGAGCCCGTGGCCGGCGCCTTAGGGGTTGCGGCTCTGAGGGATGACTGGCCGCGTTCGGGGGTGGCCGTCACGCTGCCGTGCAGGCGCTGACTGAAGGCCGGCGCGCCACCGACCGAGTCACCGCCCAAGCGGATTTGCCGCACGCTGAGCGGCGTGCTCGGGCCCCGCGGCGGGTCGCGCCGGGTCCGCGTCTCGTAGGTGCAAGCCCTGAGTTGAGCTTAGCCAAGCGCGGTGCCTGGCGTTTTCGCTCTGCCGGCCGGGCCTGGGCGCACGCGGCCAAGCGGGCAGCCCGCGAGATCCGCTGTCCGCCGCGCGCGAGCCAGCCTGCGACTATCCTCAGGGTGTCGTCAGCCGGTGCTCTCGCCGCCCCCTTCCTTGCCATCAGCAGGTGCAGCGCATGCAGATAGAAGAT
>JBFKAF010000350.1:0-4404 GCA_041621735.1 Pseudomonas sp. | reverse complement strand
CTCACCGTCGATCTCAGCGATCTGCCGCGCGCGGGCCTGGGCAGCCGGGTCGAGTTATGGGGCAAGCAGGTGCTGGCCAGCGAGGTGGCCGCCCGTGCCGAGACCATTCCGTATCAGCTGTTCTGCAACCTGCGGCGGGTGCAGAGCGTCTATCTCGGGAGCTGAGTCGTCGTCTGGGACGGGGCTGTGAACGCAGGTGTTGTAAATACTGAACACTGTTGCGATGATGCGGACTCTTTTCCGCATCTTCCCGAGGGGGACTCCAGCATTGGACGTCGGTATTCGACTGCAATCCATTCGCAAGCTCAAAGGTCTGTCGCAGCGTGAACTCGCCAAACGCGCGGGGGTGACCAACAGCACCATTTCGATGATCGAGAAAAACAGCGTCAGCCCCTCGATCAGTTCGTTGAAAAAGGTGTTGGCGGGTATTCCCATGTCCCTGGTGGAGTTCTTCTCGCAGGAGTCAGAGCAGGACAATCACACCCAGGTCGTCTACAAAGCAGACGAGTTGATCGATATTTCCGACGGCGCCGTGACCATGAAGCTGGTCGGTAAGGCCCATCCCAGTCGTGCCATCGCGTTTCTCTCGGAAACCTATCCGGCGGGCGCCGATACCGGCGGCGACATGCTCGCCCATGAAGGCGAGGAGGCCGGTATTCTGGTCGAGGGCCGTCTGGAACTGACCGTGGGCAGCGAGACCTATGTGCTCGAAGCGGGCGACAGTTATTACTTCGAGAGCAGCAAACCGCATCGTTTTCGCAATCCCTTCGATGTGCCCGCCAAGCTGATCAGCGCGACCACTCCAGCGAATTTCTAAGCGCCGGGTCAGCCGTTCGGCGAATAACCCTGCGACATTCTGGGTTGTTTCGGCCCGGCGGGCTTCCCGTTATACTGTCGCCCGCTCGCGAAACCGTGGCCGCGGGCGTGACTAGCCACGATGAGGGTGTACCCGTGAACCTAATTAAGAAGATGCTGGTAGCACCGGCTGCCGTGTTGGCTCTGTGGGCAGCGACTGCTCAGGCCACGACCAACGAGGCGATTGCCGAGCGCTTGAAGCCGGTTGGCGAAGTCTGTGTGATGGGCGAGGAGTGCAAGGGCGTCGGCGCGGTTGCCGCGGTCAGCGCTGGCGGTGCGCGCACTGGCGACGACATCATTGCCAAGTACTGTGGCGCTTGTCACACCCCGGGCATCCTGGGCGCGCCGAAGGTCGGCGACACTGCAGCCTGGAAGGCTCGCGCGGATAAAGAAGGCGGCCTCGACGGGCTGTTGGCCAAGGCCATCTCCGGTATCAACGCCATGCCGCCGAAGGGCACCTGTGGCGATTGCACGGATGACGAGCTGCATGCCGCGATCGAAAAGATGTCGGGTCTGTAAGCTGACCGCGCAGTGATAGAGCCGCCTACGGGCGGCTTTTTGCTGTGTGTGGCCGGCAGTGCAGCAAAACCGTGAGCCGCGCAGTCCAACCTGACATCGCAGGGATGTCGTCAGGAGTAGCCAGATGCCACAGTTGTGTTCCATTGAGCAAGCCATCGATTGCGTACTCGACGAGATCGAGGGGCCGATCCACCTGGGTCTGCCGTTGGGCCTGGGCAAGCCGAACCGCTGGGTCAACGCCCTGTATGCGCGGCTCAAGCAGCTGCCGCAGCGCCAGCTGACCATCTATACCGCCTTGTGCCTGGGGCGCCCGCGGGCCTCCCAGGACTTGCAGCGCCGCTTCCTCGAGCCTTTCGTCGAGCGTGTCTACGGCGACTACCTAGAGCTGGACTTCCTCGCCGACCTGCATCACGACAGCTTGCCGGCGAACGTGCGGGTCGAGCAGTTCTTCTTCCAGCCGGGCAGCCTGCTGGACAGCTCGTCGGCCCAGCAGGACTACAGCAGCAGCAACTACAGCCATGTCGCCCGCGACCTCAACGACAAGGGCCTGAACGTGCTGGCCCAGTTGGTGGCGTGCGACCCACAGCGGCCGCAGCATTTCAGCCTGAGCTGCAACCCGGACATCACCCTCGACCTGCTGCCCCTGCTGGCGCAGCGCCGTGCTGCGGGCGAGCGCATTGTCTGTGTGGCGCAGGTGCATGAGGCGCTGCCCTACATGGCGGGCACGGCGGAAGTCGCGCGCGAGCGCTTCGATGTGCAGGTGCGGGACGTGGAGCGCAGCACGCTGTTTTCCACGCCAAACATGCCGGTCGCGCTGCAGGATCACTGCATTGGTCTGCATGCCAGCAGCCTGGTGCGCGACGGCGGCACCCTGCAGATCGGCATCGGTGCGATGGGCGATGCGCTGAGTGCGGCGCTGCTCGCGCGACACGACGACAATGCCGCCTATCGAGCCGGTTTGGCGGACCTGCAGGGCGAAACCTGGGCCGCCGCTATCGCCAAACTGGGCGGTCTGGAGCCCTTTGCCACGGGCCTGTACGGCTGCAGTGAAATGTTCGTCAATGGCTTGCTGGCTCTGGCCGAGGCCGGAATAGTGCGGCGCCAGGTCTATCCCGACCTGCGCCTGCAGCAGCTGGCCGCCGCCGACGCGCTGGACGCGCAGGGGCGGGCGCGTAGCGTGCAGGCATTGCTCGACGCCGGCCTAGCGGCCCGCGTGGACGCCGCCGCCCTGGCCTGGCTGCAGGGTAGCGGTCTGCTGGACGCCTCAGTGCAGATCCGTGACGAGCAGTTGCAGTTAGCCGATGGCCGCCAGCTGTCTGCCGACCTGGCCGACCCGCACACCCAGGCCGCGCTACAGGCGTACCTGGGCCCGGTACGCGGCGGGGTGATCCTGCACGGCGGTTTCTTCCTCGGTCCGGCGGACTTCTACCAGCGGCTGCGCGAGCTGGACCCGGAGCGGCTCGGGCGCTTCGCCATGACCGGAATTGGCTTCGTCAATCAGTTGTATGGCGATGAGCCGCTCAAGCGCCTGCAGCGCCGCGACGCGCGCTTTATCAATACGGCGTTCAACATGACCCTGCTCGGCGCCGCGGTGTCCGACCAGTTGGAGGATGGCCGGGTGCTCAGCGGGGTCGGCGGGCAATACGACTTCGTCGCCCAGGCCCATGCGCTGGAGGGCGCGCGCTCGATCCTGCTGCTGCGCAGTTGGCGCGAGTCGGCCGGCCAGCTCAGTTCGAACATCGTCTGGAACTATGGCCATGTCACCATTCCTCGGCACCTGCGCGACATAGTGGTGAGCGAATACGGCATCGCCGACCTGCGCGGCAAGACCGATGCCCAGGTGATCGAGGCGTTGCTGGCGATCAGCGATTCGCGCTTCCAGCCCGAGTTGATCGAACAGGCGCAGCAGGCGGGCAAACTGGCCAAGGGCTTCCGCCTCGATCCGCGCTTTGCCGACAATCGTCCGGAGCGCCTGCAGGCCGTGCAGGCGCGTCATCCCGACCTGTTCATCGAGTATCCATTGGGCAGCGACTTCTGCCGCGAGGAGCGCGACCTGTTACGCGCGCTGAACTGGCTGAAGGGCAAGTTCAAACTCAGCGAGGCGCTCGAACTGGGCAAGGCCGCCCTGGAGGCGCCGCCGCCGGGCGACTTCGCCCGGCACCTGGCGCGTATGGGTCTGGCGCAGCCGGACGGTTGGCGCGAAGATCTGTATCAGCGCCTGCTGCTGGCGGGCCTGCACGCGACTATTCCAGAAAACTGACCCGGCCACCTTCCAGCGAGCGGATGCGCGCCAGCGACTCGACCCGGAAACCCTGCGCGTCGAGCTGGGCGCGGCCGGCCTGGAAGGATTTCTCGATCACCACGCCAATCCCGGCGATGCTCGCGCCGGCCTGCTGAATCACTTCGATCAGGGCGTTGGCCGCGTGACCGTTAGCGAGGAAGTCGTCGATCACCAGCACATGATCGGCGGCGGTCAGGTGCTTGGCCGAGATGGCGATGGTGCTTTCGGTCTGCTTGGTGAAGGAGAACACCTTGGAGGTCAGCAGATCGTCCTTGAGGGTCAGCGACTGGTACTTGCGGGCGAAGATCACCGGCACCCCCAGTTCCAGGCCGGCCATCACTGCCGGGGCGATGCCCGAGGCCTCGATGGTGACGATCTTGCTGATGCCCTGGCCGGCAAAGCGCTGGGCGAACTCATGGCCGATCTGCTGCATCAGCACGGGATCGATCTGGTGGTTGAGGAAGGCGTCGACCTTGAGCACTTGGTCGGACAGGACGATGCCGTCTTCGCGAATCTTCTGTTTTAGCGCTTCCACGCAGTTACCCTCGTCGTTCTTTCTGATGCCCGGTCTGTGCCGGGATGTAATGGTGCAGCGTAGCGCGGATGCACTCAGCGGCGAAATGCGCGCCTGATGCATCCTGCGCCCGTCGATTATTTCTTCAGCAGGGCGCGCATGTTGGCCAGCGCCGAGTTGCCGGTGGCGGCCTTGACCTCGGGGGGCGCGTCGTCCTGGCCTTCCCAGACCAGGT
>JBFKAF010000349.1:0-4404 GCA_041621735.1 Pseudomonas sp. | reverse complement strand
GGCCTCGTTGGTAGGTGCCTGCGCCGAGTACATCCAGAAGCAAATGCTCGAAGCGCCGCAAATGCCTTCCGAACAGATGCTGGAAACCCTGGCCGATGCCCTGAGCAGTCTCGAGTATTACCTGGAGGCCGGTGCCGTGCTCCGCCCGGAAACCCAGCCGAGCGTGCTCGATCTGGCGGCGGAAAGCGTGTGCGCCCTCGGCATACGGGTGGCGGCGTAAATGGCAGCGCGTTGGCAGCCCGGCGTACTCGACAGTCAGCAGCCTGGTGGCTGGGCGCTGGCGCACTGCAAGCAGCATTTTCTGGCAGACAGCAATGGCATGCTGTTTCCTCGTGAGTGGTTGAAGAAGCAGGAGTTGCCGATTCTGGCCGAACATGGCATCGGTCACTTCGACGGCGATGCGGTTTACCTGCTGGAGTTGCAGCAGCCGGTCGAGATGCCCGGCTGTTCCTGGCAAAGCCTGCGGCAGGTCATGTTGCAAGACGATGGCGACACCTTCCAGCTGCTCAGCTATGCCACGCAGATCGGCACCTGGGCGAGTCAGCATCGCTACTGTGGCAGTTGTGGAGGCCCGCTGCAGCATTTCGCCGGTGAGCGGGCCATGCATTGCCCACGCTGCGAGTTGCAGCATTATCCGCGCCTGTCACCGAGCATGATCGTGCTGGTCACCCGTGGCGATGAAATCCTCCTGGCGCGTTCACCGCGTTTCGTCAGTGGCGTCTACAGCACCCTGGCCGGTTTCGTCGAGGCGGGCGAATCGGTCGAGCAGTGCGTTGCCCGTGAGGTGCGTGAGGAGGTGGGTGTCGAGGTGAAGAACCTGCAGTACCTCGGCAGCCAGGGCTGGCCGTTTCCACATTCGCTGATGCTCGGCTTTCATGCCGAATACGCGGCTGGCGAGATCGTCATGCAGGCCGATGAGATCGAGGATGCGCGCTGGTTCGACGTGCACCAATTACCCCCTTTGCCGGCCTCGCGCTCCATCGCGCGCTATCTGATTGACCTGTATGTGGCGCGCCGCTTAGGGCTGTCGGAGCCGTCGCTGCCGGGATAGTCGCTCGGTGGATGGGTACAGCGCCATCCACCCTACGCCATGCCGAACCAGTGTTGCCAGGCTAGCCGCGCGGTCAGGGCCAGCACCACCATGATGAACACCGGGCGGATGAATTTTGCACCGCCTTTGATTGCCGTGTGCGCACCGAGATAAGCCCCGAGCATCAGGGTCATGCCCATGCAGATGCCCAGCAGCCACGCCACTTGCCCGCTGGCGATAAACACCGCCAGGGCACAGGCATTGCTGACGAAGTTCATCGTGCGGGCGACGCCACTGGCGCGCACCAGATCCAGTGGGTAGAGCAGTAGGCTGCTGACGGTCCAGAATGCGCCGGTGCCTGGCCCGGCAACGCCATCATAAAAGCCGAGCCCGAGCCCTTGCGGCCACTGCCGGCGTTGTGCCACAGGCGCATCGCTGTCGAGCGGGGCCGCCGGTGTGCGGCCGAACAGCAGATAGAGGCCGCAGGCGAATACCACCACGGGCAACATCTGGTTCAGCCAGGCGGCCGGCAACCATTGGGCCAGCGCCGCGCCGAGCATTGCGCCGAGCGCGGTGCCGATCAAGGCATTACGCCATTGTGCCGGAGCAAACAACTTGCGCCGGTAGTAGGTGTAGCTGGCGGTTGCCGAGCCGAAGGTGGCGCAGAGCTTGTTGGTGCCCAGCACCAGGTGTGGCGGCAGGCCGGCGGTCAGCAGCGCCGGAATGGTCAGCAGCCCACCTCCGCCGGCGATGGCGTCGATAAAACCGGCGACAAAGGCGACCAGGGCGAGAATGGCCAATGTCGTCGGGTCGACGGCCAGTTCGAAAGGGAAAACCATAAAAAGACGTCCTGTGTCAGATTCTGCGGCGGTCTTGCTGTTCGTGGGCGGGGTAGCTGCGCATAATGCCGGCATTTCCACGCAGAAGGAATTGAGTCGATGCAGTATGACGGTCTGGCCTGGGTAACGGCATTGCTGGCAGTGCTGGCCATGTTGGTGGCGGCGCGCATCCTGTTCAACAGCCACTGGTTTCTCGGCTGGTTGCGTGGCACCTGTGGCTTGGCCTTTCTGCTGCTGGCAGGGCTGGTGGGCCTGGTTGCCTACGATCTATATAGCTATGAGCCGCTGCCGCAAGATAAGCCATTGGTGACGCTGAGTTTCAAGGCCGATGGTCCGCGCTACCAAGTCAGCCTGGTGGAGGATGGCCGCGAGCGTAGCGTGAGCGTAGAAGGCGACCTGTGGCAGCTGGATGTGCGCTTGCTGCAGTGGAAGGGCTTGGCAGCACTGATTGGTTTGCAGCCTGGCTATCGCCTGGAAAAGCTCTCGGGTCGATTCCTCGCCATCGAGCAGCAGTCTCAGGCCCAGCATGGCCCGGTCAAGTTGGCCAAGAGCCCTTATGGCATCGATCTATGGCGCTGGCTGCGCCTGGGCCAACACGACCTGTTCATGTTCGAGCCGCAGGCGCATCGGATCACCTATTTGCCGATCGTCGATGCGGCGGTGTACAGCGTCAGCCTGACATCGACCGGCTTGCTGGCTCAGCCGATGAACCAGGCGGCCGAGCAAGCCCTGCAGGATTGGCAATAGCCCGCGACGTTATCTGCGCTGCGCTAAGCCCCACGAAAAAGGGACCCGAGGGTCCCTTTTTCGTGCCTGAAGTTTCTCAGGAGAGGAAGCCACCGTCGACATTCAAGGATACGCCGGTGGTGTAGCTGGAGGCGTCGCTGGCCAGGTACAGCACGGCGCCGGCCATTTCGCTCGGGTCGGCTACGCGCTTCAGCGGGATGCGCTGCAGGGCCAGGTTGAGGATCGCGTCGTTCTTGGTCAGCGCCGAGGCGAACTTGGTGTCGGTCAGGCCTGGCAGCAGGGCGTTGCAGCGGATGCCGAACTGCGCACACTCCTTGGCGAAGACCTTGGTCATGCTGATCACCGCGGCCTTGGTTACCGAGTAGATGCCTTGCATCTCGCCCGGGCTGACGCCGTTGATCGAGGCGACGTTGACGATGCTGCCGCCGCCGTTTTCCTTCATCAGCTTGCCGCCTTCGATGGACATGAAGTAATAGCCGCGGATGTTCACGTCGACGGTCTTCTGGAACGCCGACAGGTCGGTCTCCAGGACATTGCCGAACTGCGGGTTGGTCGCCGCGTTGTTGACCAGGATGTCCAGGCGACCGAACTGCTCGCGGATCTGCGCGAAGACGCTGGTGATCTGCTGCATTTCGCCGATATGGCAGGCAATCGCGGTGGCCTTGCCGCCGTCGGCGACGATGGCGTCGGCGACAGCCTGGCAGCCATCGATCTTGCGGCTCGAGACGATCACATGGGCGCCTTGCTGGGCCAGCAGTTTGGCGATGGCCTCACCGATACCGCGGCTGGCACCGGAGACGAAGGCGATCTTGCCGTCGAGGTCGAACAATTGGGTCTTGGACATGCGGTTCCCCTTCTTCAAAAGGTGCTGAGTTCGCGGCCGGAGCGGCTAGTCGATTTATTCAACCCGCCACGGGCCAGTTAGTTACAGCGGTGACTTGTTGATGACCTGCAGGCTCATCTGCTCCAGCAGTTTGTTCATTTGAATGAACTGCGCGAAGCGTTTGTCCTGGGTTTGCCCGTGGTAATAGCGGTAGTAAATCTGCTGCACGATGCCGGCCAGGCGGAACAGGCCGTAGGTGTAGTAGAAATCGATGCTCTGGATTTCGATGCCGGCGCGTTCGGCGTAGTAGTCGGCGAACTCCTGACGGCTGAGCATGCCGGGCGCATTGCTCGGCTGACGACGCATCAGTTGCACCGGCGCCGGGTCATCAGCCTCGATCCAGTAGGCCAGGGTGTTGCCCAGGTCCATCAGCGGGTCGCCAAGGGTGGTCAGCTCCCAGTCCAGTACGCCAATGATCTGCATCGGGTTCTGCGGGTCGAGGATCACGTTGTCGAAGCGGTAGTCGTTATGCACGATGCTCGGCTTGTGATGGTCGGCCGGCATCTTGTCCTTCAGCCAGGCCTTGACCGGCTCCCACAGCGGCGCATCCGGGGTCAGGGCTTTTTCGTAGCGATCGCTCCAGCCGCCGATCTGGCGTGCCACATAGCCTTCCGGCTTGCCCAGGTCGCCCAGGCCGCAGGCCTGGTAGTCGACATTGTGCAGGTCGACGAACTTGTCGATAAAGCTCTTGCACAGGGCGCGGGTCTGCTCGGCGCCGAAGTTCAACTCGGCCGGCATTTCCGAGCGCAGGATGATGCCGTCGACCCGCTCCATGACGTAGAACTCGGCCCCGATCAGCGACTCGTCGGTGCAGTGCACGTAGGCTTTCGGGCAGTAAGGGAAGCCGGACTTGAGCTGGTTGAGAATGCGGTACTCACGACCCATGTCATGGGCGGACTTGGCCT
>JBFKAF010000348.1:0-4407 GCA_041621735.1 Pseudomonas sp. | reverse complement strand
TGCGTGGAATAAGCGCAGCCATGACGTTAGAGCCGGGGCGGAACTCCGGAGGCGATGATCGTGGTGTCGATGGCTGCACGGCGGCTGCCGGGCAAGCGAAAGCGGGGGAACCATCGCTGATGGAAGCGGTGGTAGATCGAGACAATCTGTGGCTGGCGTATCGCAAGGTCGTCGACAACCGAGGTGCACCGGGAGTCGATGGGCTCTCGGTCGAGCGGTTCGCCGACTGGCTGAAGATGCACTGGCCAAGCGTTAAGGCAGCGTTGATAAACGGGCAGTACCCATCGGGTCTGCCGCTTCCCAGGTCGCGATGGCCATGGCCCAGGAAACGACGGTGGGCCAAGCGGATGAAGGGCTGGTGCCGTACCCGGCCTCTGAGACCGAAGTCGTGAAAAAGGACTGAAGACTGCACAAACCAAGGTCACCCTGCGGCTGTCAACAGGCAGTGCCGGGGCACGTCTTGCGCAGAGGCATTAACCCTCGGCAGATGCTCCCGGCGCGAAGTGCAAGACGCGCTGCAGGTTTGTCCCAGCCAGGCAGGTGGATACAGGACCGGTGTCAGGTAGCCATGTCGAGTCGATGGCTGTAAGGCTTGTCAGGCAATACTGGAAGTCAGGCTCGGTTCTGCGAATTTTGCTTCGGCTTGAAAGGCATACAGGAATGGCTGGGCATCAGGGAGAAGATCAATCCTGGAGTGCCGGCGCAAAGCTGCGACGACATTTTCGGCTCGAAGCCGGGGGACGGGACGGATAGGTTGTGCGTGCCAAGACAGCTCACGCGTGCGCTGAAAATAAGTCGATGCGCAGAAGGAATACAGGTCAACGCGACGGCGTCGCGCTGACCTGCCGGGTATTACTTGAGGCTGGCGATCACCTTGTCGGCAACGTCCTTGGCAACCCAGGTCGTCCAGATATCCTGGTTGTTCTTCAGGAAGTGCTCGGCAACCTCCTTAGGTTCGGCCTTGTTGTCCTCGCCCCAGGCCAGCAACTTGTTCACTGTGGCATTCTCGAAGCTGACCTTGGTCAGGAACTCGTAGATAGCCGGCGCCTGTTGCTTGAGCTTGCTGGCGACCAGGGTATTGACCGCCACCACCGGATAACCGCCGGCGGCAGGCGTCTTGCAGTCTGCCTCGGCATTGCAGGTGTCATTGGCCGGGTCGTAGTCGTTCATCTTCAGCTGGACCATGTCGTACTTGCCGAGAATGGCCGAAGGTGCCCAGTAGTAGAAGAACACGGGTTTCTTGCGCTTGTAGTTCGAGACAATCGCAGAGTCCAGTGCGGCCCCGGAGCCCGCCGAATAGAGCTCGTAATGCTTGTCCAGGCCATAGCCATGGAACAGGTTGGTGCTGCGGGTCTCGTTGGACCAGCCGGGCAGGCTGTTGTAGAAGCGACCTTTGTCGGTGCCGGTGGCCTTGAACAGGTGGCTGTAACGGACCATATCCTCTACCGACTTAATGTCAGGGTATTGTTCGACAACGTAGCGTGGCACCCACCAAGCGTCGACACCGCCCGAGGCGAATACCCTGCCAGCAACACTCACTGCGCCGCTCTTTTCACCGTCGGCGAGCATTTCGGCAATGTTGCTGCTCCACACTTCAGGTGCGATGTGCGGACGGCCCTTCTTGATCATGGTGGTGGCCGTGGTGACGGTCTCGCCGGGGATCAGTTCGGTCTTGCAGCCATAGCCGTTCTTGATAATCGTCGATTCGATGTGCGCGATGGCCGAGGCCGAGGCCCAGCTCATGTCGGCGATTTGAATTGCACCTTTAACCGGGCAAGCGGCCTGAACGCTCAGCGCACTGGCTGAGAGGAGGAAGGCGGCCAGAGCTGGGAGTTTTTTTACGCGTGTATTCATGTTTCACCTTTATGTTGTTGTAGATGGATTCACGAATGTTGCGGTGTTGCGGGATGAGCCTGTGGCGGCCACCTGGTAGTGGCTGTCGACCGTTTGGGGCTTGTGGAAGGCTGTCCGCGCGCATCCAGGCGCCCGGACACTGTGTTTGCCAACAGGCGCCTGCTTAGTGATAGAGCGCAGTCATTACTTCTGCTTTATCCAGATAGCCGATCAAGCTGCCGTCGTCGTTGTGCACGGCCAGACTGCTGTCGGTTCCCATCAGCAGTGGCATTACCTCTTCCAACGGCTGGTTCGCGCGCACCGTGCCGGCGCTGGCTGGGCGGGGTTGGCTGAAGGGCTCGCCGCCCTTGACCATGGCCAGCGGTACCTTGCGCATCAAGTGGCTAACGCGGATCGCCTTATAGCGATTGACCCCACCGATGAACGACTTGACGTAGTCGCCCTCTGGCTGCATGAGGATCTGCGCCGGGGTGCCCTGCTGAACCAGCTCACCATCCTTGAGCAGGGCAATGCGATCACCGATTTTCAACGCCTCGTCGAGGTCGTGGGTGATGAACACGATGGTCTTGTTGAGTTTTTTCTGCAGTTGCAACAGCTGATCCTGCATCTCGCTCTTGATCAGTGGGTCGAGAGCGCTGAAAGCCTCGTCCATCAGCAGGATGTCCGGATCGTTGACCAGTGCGCGGGCCAGACCAACCCGCTGCTGCATGCCGCCTGAGAGCTGGTGCGGGTAGTGTTTCTCGACACCTGCGAGGCCAACCTGCTCCAGCCAGTAACGGGCTTTCTCCTCGCGTTCGGCGCGGCCAACGCCTTGTATCTTTAGTCCGAACGCGGCGTTCGCCAGTACGGTCTCATGAGGGCACAGGCCGAAACGCTGGAACACCATGCTGACCTTGTGGCGGCGATAGTGCTCGAGTTCTTTCTTGCTGAACTCCAGCACGTTCTGGCCATCGATTATGACCTGCCCGCTGGTCGGTTCGATCAGCCGGTTGAAGTGGCGGATCAGGGTCGACTTGCCTGAGCCGGACAGGCCCATGATCACATGGATATGCCCGGTTTCTATGGCCATCGAGACGTCGCTGAGGCCAACCACGCAACTGGTCTGCTTGAGGACATCACTCTTGCTCGCGCCGGCCTTGATCTTCGCCATGGCGGCGCTAGGGTCTGCGCCGAACACCTTGTAGATGTTCTTGATCTCGATCTTGTAGTTGCTGCTCATATTCGTACCCAATCAGCTGTTGGTGTGCAGGTGCGCCTGGGCGCGCTTACCGAAGGCCTGGGTGACGCGGTCAAAGACCACGGCCAGGAGGACGATGGCGAGCCCGGCCATCAGGCCGCGTCCTACCTCCAGGCGAGTAATGCCCTGCAACACCTGGAATCCGAGGCCCTGGGCACCGATCATCGAGGCGATGACCACCATCGACAGCGCCATCATGGTGGCCTGGTTGATGCCAGCCATGATGCTCGGCAGCGCGAGCGGGATTTGCACCCAGAACAGCTTCTGCATGCGGTTGGCGCCGAAGGACTGGGCCGCCTCGACGATCTCGCCGTCGACTTGACGAATGCCCAAGTCGGTCAGGCGAATCAGTGGCGGCACCGCATACACGATAGTGGCCAGCACGGCGGGAATTTTGCCCGGGCCGAACAGCATGATCGCCGGGATCAGGTAAACGAAACTGGGCATGGTCTGCATGATGTCCAACACCGGCAGCATCAGAGTCCGGAACCGGTCGGACCAGGACATCAGAATGCCCAGCGGGACGCCGATAACGGTGGCCAGTAGGGTGCAGACCAGCATCAGCGCCAGGGTGCGCATGCCGTCCTCCCAGAGGCCGAGAAAACCGATACCGAGCATCGCCAGGGCCAGCCACAGTGCCAGTGACAACTTGCGGGAACTGGCGTAGGCAGCTGCGGAAACGAGGCCGATGATCAGCCACCAGGGGCTGCCCATTAACAGCGACTCGAAGAAGTTCAGCAGCTGCAGGAAGGGGTTGAACGCCTCCTCGAGGAAGGTTGCCCATTGGATGACGAACTGCTCGATGAAGTCGTCGACTGCTCCCCTGAAATAACGGGGGTCTATCAATTCTGGAAACATGGCGAAAAGCCCTCGCATCTGTCAGGCGCGACACTGGCGCGCCTGCTTTCTAGTGGTTAGTTGAGCTGAGCAATGACTTTTTCCGCGACGTCCTTCGGCACCCAGGCGGTCCAGATATCCTGTTGAGTCTTCAGGAAGTGTTCAGCCGTTTGTTCAGGGTCTGCACCGCTGTCCTCGCCCCAGGCGAGCAGCTTGTTCACCGTGTCGTTCTCGAACTGCACCTTGCTGAGGAATTGGTAGATCGAGGGCGCCTGGTCCTTGATCTTGCTGGCCACCAGGGTATTCACCGCGACAACCGGGAAGCCGCTGGTCACCGGTGTTTTGCAATTGGGCTCGGCATTGCAGGAATCATTGGCGGGGTCATGGGGTTTCATGTCCAGCTTGACCATGTCGTACTTGCCCAGAATGGCCGAGGGTGCCCAATAGAAGAAGAAGATCGGCTTTTTACGTTTGTAGTT
>JBFKAF010000347.1:0-4427 GCA_041621735.1 Pseudomonas sp. | reverse complement strand
GGATCGATACCAACCGCCACGGCGATGTCGTGGACTTCCTGCGAGGCCAGGACTTCTCCGCCATCGACCTCCCAGGTATTGAGGATCTTGCCGCGCAGCGGCATGATCGCCTGGAACTCCTTATCACGCGCCTGCTTGGCCGAACCGCCGGCGGAATCGCCCTCGACCAGAAACAACTCGGAACGCATCGGGTCCTGGCCGGCGCAATCGGCCAACTTGCCGGGCAACGCCGGCCCCTGGGTGATGCGCTTGCGCTCGACCTTCTTGCTCGCCTTGAGACGGCGGTTGGCGTTGCTGATCGCCAGTTCGGCGAGCTGCTGGCCGAGTTCGGGATGGGCATTGAGCCACAGGCTGAACGCGTCTTTAACTACCCCGGAAACGAAGGCCGCAGCCTCACGGGAAGACAGGCGCTCCTTGGTCTGCCCGGAGAACTGCGCGTCCTGCATCTTGGTCGACAGGACGAAGGCGATCCGCTCCCAGACGTCTTCCGGCGCCAGCTTGACCCCACGCGGCAACAGGCTGCGGAACTCGCAGAACTCGCGCATGGCGTCCAGCAGGCCCTGGCGCAGGCCATTCACATGGGTGCCGCCCTGGGCCGTGGGGATCAGGTTGACGTAGCTTTCCTGCACGCTCTCGCCACCCTCTGGCAACCACAGCAGCGCCCAGTCCACCGCTTCCTTGTTACCCGCCAGGCTGCCGCAGAACGGCGCCTCGGGTAACCGTGGATAGGCGCTGACCGCGTCTTCCAGGTAGGAGCGCAAGCCATCTTCATAGAGCCACTCGATACGCTCGCCACTGGCCTTGTCTTCGAAGCTGACACTCAGCCCCGGACACAGCACCGCCTTGGCCTTGAGCACATGCTTCAAGCGACTGATCGAGAATTTCGGCGAGTCGAAATACTTGCTGTCCGCCGCAAAGTGCACGCTGGTGCCGGTATTGCGCTTGCCGACCGTGCCAACGACCGCCAGGTCGCTGGCCTTGAAGCCGTCGGCGAAGGTCATCTGGTATTCGTTGCCGTCGCGCTTGACCCGCACCGAGACATGGGTCGACAGGGCGTTGACCACGGAGATGCCGACGCCGTGCAAGCCACCGGAAAACTGGTAGTTCTTGTTGGAGAACTTACCGCCGGCATGCAGCTTGGTGAAGATCAGCTCCACCCCAGGCACCCCCTCCTCGGGGTGAATATCCACCGGCATGCCCCGGCCGTCGTCGATCACCTCCAGGGAGTTGTCCTCATGCAGGATCACCTGAATCGACTTGGCGTGGCCGGCCAGGGCTTCGTCGACACTGTTGTCGATCACTTCCTGGGCCAGGTGATTGGGCCGGCTGGTATCGGTGTACATGCCCGGACGCTTGCGCACCGGGTCCAGGCCGGATAGGACTTCGATGGCGTCTGCGTTGTAGGTGTTCTGCTGGGCCATGGGGTCTCTGGTCATCATTAAAGGTCGGAAAAGTCGATATCACGCCAAAGTTGGCCGTCGATACCGGCAAAAGCAAAGAGCATCGGCAGCCGCTCGGCGAAGCCCTGAAAACCGTGGTCGCCCCCGGCCTGAATACGCAGCGCACACGCGCGGTAATAGGCCTGGGCATGGCGATAGTCGAGGGTCTCGTCGGCGGTCTGCAACCACACCTGGTAACGCGCGGGATCTTGCGGCGGCGGCACGTCCAGTTCGGCCAGGGCCTTCACGTGATCAGCGGTCAGCTCCCAGGTTTCATCGCTGTAGAAATTCTGCTGCGGCCCCAGGTGGCCCTCGAACAACTGGTGCGGACGTACCGCTGGGTTGATCAACAGCGCCCGCAGCGCATGCCGCTCGGCCAAGTGGGTCGCATAGTAGCCGCCCAGGGAGCTGCCGACCAGCACGGGCCGGCCGAGCTCGTCGATCAAGGCTTCAAGCTGGGCAATGGCCTGACGCGGATGGTGATGCAAGGCCGGCACGCGCAGGTTCGCGGCCAGCCCCAAGCGCGTCATGGCGCGCAGCAACTGGCTGGCTTTGTGCGACGCGGGCGAACTGTTGAGACCGTGGATGTAGAGAATACTGGGGCTGGTTTGGGACATGACTGACCGGACTGACAGGCGGCAACGGGAAGCCGAACGGTAGCAGCTTTCGCCTGACTGCCTCCAGCCTCAGCGCCCCCTCAATAACCCTTGACGCTGTAATCGACCTCAAACGGGATACCGGTAACACGCGACACGCCCGTATCCATTCGGCCATCGGCATGCAGCCGCAGCCAGCGGTAGCCAGGTGCGGTGCTGTCGACCTGAAACTCTTCACTGCCAGGTTTGAATTGCACACAGGTGGAAGGCGACGCAAGCAGCCGCACGCCGTTGCGCTGCTGGTCGAACTCCTGGTGCACATGCCCCCAAAGTAACCCGCGCACCTGAGCGAAGCGCTCCACCACCGCGAACAATGCACCCGGATTGCGCACACCGATCGTGTCCAACCAGCGACAACCGATGGGCACAGGGTGGTGATGCAGACAGATCAGATGGTGACGCTCGGGGGCTTCACCCAGCGCGCGTTCCAGCAAGGCCAGTTGCCGCTCGCCGAGATAACCCGGCACCGCGCCGGGAATGGAGGAGTCGAGAAGGATGATGCGCCAGTTGCCCAGATCGATCACCGCTTCCAGCAGGTCACTGCCGACACAGGCAGCCTGCATCGCCGGGACTTCGTCATGGTTGCCGGGGAACCAGCGCGCGGGCGCCGGGATGGCTGCGCTCATCTGGCGAAAACGCGCGTAGGAGGCCTGGCTGCCATCTTGCGACAGGTCGCCGCTGGCCAGCATCAGGTCAATCTGTGGCTGCTCCTGCAGCACCTGCTCGATCACTCGCTGCAGGCTGTCCTGAGTATTCATGCCCAACAGCCTATCGTTCGCTTCGGCGAATAAATGGCTATCGGACAACTGCACCAGCAGTACCGAGGAATCGTCAGCGGAAGTGGGCACGCGCGGCAAGGCCTTCTCCTTGAGCGGAATGCCTGGATTATGGCGGCTAGCCCGGCCTGCGGTAAACCCGCGAAGCGGGCATGCATCACAGAAAATCAGCTGCGCCCGCGCACGGGGTCAGCCGCCATCGCGTTGATCGCAAGCGACGTGCAGAAACTTATTGCAACACGGCATAGTCGGAACAGGTGTTTCCGCGACCGCTTACAGCACCGGCGCCAACTCATGGCCGCAGGCCAGACAGTGACTCAACCATTCACCGAGGAACAGGTTGAGTTGGGCCTTTTCATCCGGCTGGTGCATCGCCGCATTAGGGTAGGGATAGATACTGCGAAAGCGTCGGGCACTTTGCGCGCTGACGACCTCGGCCATGCGCGCATCGTGGTACACCCGCACCTCCAACTGCGGCACCGGCAACCACGGCAGGCTGTGTTCTTGGCGTACCTGCAGGGTCGAGGTGTAGGGGCAGGTTTCCAGCACCTCCAGAGCCAGCACCCCGAGCAAATGCTCGCCCTGGCTCAGCGCCACCCGCCGTGCGCTGGGCTCTTCACGCATATCCGGCAACAGACGCATCAACCGCGCATAGTTGGCCTCACAAACTGCTTGCAGTTCGATCAGATCGACCCGATAGCGTTCGCGTAACAGGTTCACGACCATAACCCCCGGACTTCGGCGCGATTCAGGGCCAGCCATTGCAAGGCGATGATGCTCGCCGCGTTGTCGATACGCCCGTCTTTCGCGGCATCCAGTGCATCCTCCAGCGGCCAGACATGCACCCGAATGTCCTCACCCTCTTCCTCCAGGCCATGTACACCGCCCGCGCCCTGGCTGTCGCAACGACCGACGAACAGGTGTACGCGTTCATCCGAACCGCCAGGCGAAGGATAGTACTGAGTGATAGGCCACAGCGAGGTCAAGGTCAGCCCCGCCTCCTCCAGCGCTTCGCGGCGCGCCACGTCCTCCGGCTGTTCGTCCTTGTCGATCAACCCGGCGACCAATTCCAGCAACCACGGATTAGCACTCTTTTCCAAGGCGCCAATCCGAAACTGCTCGATCAACACCACCACATCGTACTGCGGATCGTAAGGCAGCACGCACACCGCATCGTGGCGCACGAACAGCTCGCGACTGAGCGCAGGCCCCATTCCCCCGGCGAACTGGCGATGGCGCAGCTGCAGGCGATCGAGCCGATAAAAGCCGCTAAAGCAGGTTTCCCGCTCGATTATCTCAACGTCATCCTGTTGCATAACTACCCCCTGTTAACACGAACGGGCCCGAAGGCCCGTCCTGGTCACGCTGCATTCGGTTGTACGTCAAACCGTCTGCTTCGAGGCTCTATCACACCTTGTGATAGAGCTGCGCGCCCTGCGCCTTGAACTCTTCGGCCTTGGCCTGCATGCCTTGTTCGACCTCGGCATCCAGGTCGAGGGCGGCGATGCGTTGCTCTTCAGCATAGACCCGCACTTCCTGGGTGATCTTCATCGAGC
>JBFKAF010000346.1:0-4429 GCA_041621735.1 Pseudomonas sp. | reverse complement strand
TGCCGCGCTCCGACAGGATGCTCGCCACCTGCGCCAGCACGCCGGGCTGATCCTTGGCCTGGATACGCAGATAGTAAGCACTCTCGCAGGCGCCGATCGGCAGAATCGGGTGATCGGACAGCGAATCCGGCTGGAACGCCAGGTGCGGGACGCGGTTGGTCGGGTCGGTGGTCAGCGCGCGCACCACATCGACCAGATCGGCGACGACCGAAGAGGCGGTCGGCTCCATGCCGGCGCCGGCACCGTAATACAGCGTACTGCCGGCGGCGTCGCCGTTGACCATCACCGCATTCATCACGCCGTTGACGTTGGCGATCAAACGATCGGCGGGGATCAGCGTCGGGTGCACGCGCAGCTCGATGCCCGCATCGGTACGGCGAGCCACGCCCAGGTGCTTGATACGGTAGCCCAGGGCCTCGGCATAGTTGACGTCGGCCGTGGTCAGCTGGGTGATGCCTTCGGTATAGGCCTTGTCGAATTGCAGCGGAATGCCGAAGGCAATGGAGGCGAGGATGGTCAGCTTGTGCGCGGCATCGATGCCTTCGACGTCGAAGGTCGGATCGGCCTCGGCATAACCCAGAGCCTGGGCTTCCTTCAGCACATCGTCGAAGGCCCGGCCTTTCTCGCGCATCTCGCTGAGGATGAAGTTGCCGGTGCCGTTGATGATGCCTGCCAGCCAGTTGATCTGGTTGGCCGCCAAGCCCTCGCGGATCGCCTTGATCACCGGAATACCGCCGGCCACCGCGGCCTCGAAGGCAACGATTACGCCCTTCTCACGAGCCTTGGCGAAAATCTCGTTGCCATGCATGGCGATCAGCGCCTTGTTCGCGGTGACCACATGCTTGCCATTGTCGATGGCTTTGAGCACCAACTCCTTGGCCAGGGTGTAACCACCGATCAGCTCGATAACGATATCGATCTCGGGGTTGTTGACCAGCTCGAAGGCATCCTGGGTCAGGCTGATGCCGGTCGTGTCGTACTGAGGCTTGGGCGAGCGAATGGCGATCTGGGCAATTTCAATACCGCGGCCCGCACGCCGGGTAATTTCCTCGGCGTTACGCTTGAGTACATTCAAAGTACCGCCACCGACGGTACCCAGCCCACAGATGCCTACTTTGACCGGTTTCACACTGAACTCCCCATCTGCACTGCGAAAAACGGCCGGGGCAAGCCCCGGCCGCAGAAAAAGAGCCGCACATTACGAAGCGGCTGTTTATTAGTCAATCGACTCGACACCACCAGTTACTTGGCGTCGAGGGCCAGTTTGGCCAACTGCGGCGCCGGCTGGTAACCCGGAATCATCTTGCCATTGGCCAGGACGATAGCCGGGGTGCCATTGACGCCGATCATTTGCCCCAGCTCGTATTGCTTGGCCACCGGGTTGTCACACGTCGCCTCGGGCACGTCCTGTCGTGACTTGGCGGTAGTCATTGCCGCCTGACGATCCTTGGCGCACCAGACACTCACCAGCTCGCTATAGGCCGGGCCAGCCAGCCCCTGACGCGGGAAGGCGAGGTAACGCACTTCAACGCCCTGCCGGTTGAGCTCCGGCACTTCACTGTGCAGCTTCTGGCAGTAACCACAATCGGTGTCGGTGAACACGGTGATATGGGTCTTGGGTTCCTTAGCCGCGAACACCACCATTTCCTTGGTGGGAATGCCGTTGATCTCCTTGGCAATCGCTCGGCTTTCTTCCTGCTCGGTCAGGTTGATCGCCTGGCCATCCTTGAACTGGTAGAGGTAGCCCTGCATGACGAACTGACCATCGGCACTGGCGTACAGCTGGCGCCCACCCTTGAGCTGAACCTGGTACAGACCGGGCATCGGGCTTTCCGCGATAGCCTCGATCGGCATGTCGGGCTGGATCGACTGCAGGTTCTTGCGGATGGCCTGATCGGCATCGGCAGCCAGAGTCAGGCTGCTGGCCACGCTCAAAGCCACAGCGGCGAAAATTCGGGTTACGCGCATGGTTACTCCTGTTGAGTATTAGACGCTTTAGCGGTGGACGAAGCCTACCATAGAAGCCCGCAAAGGCGGACTGCTGCGGGCCGGACGGGCCGCTCAGCCGCGCGGATGGTGTTCGGCATGCAGCGCTTGCAGACGGGCCTGGGCGATGTGGGTATAAATCTGCGTGGTCGACAGATCGCTGTGCCCCAGCAACATCTGCACTACGCGCAAATCGGCGCCATGATTGAGCAGATGAGTGGCAAAGGCATGTCGCAGGGTGTGCGGCGACAGCGCCTTGACGATGCCCGCGACCCTGGCCTGGTGCTTGATCCGGTGCCAGAAGGTCTGCCGAGTCATTTGCACGCCGCGCAAACTGGGGAACAGTACGTCGCTGGGCCGGCCGTCGAGCAGAAAGGGCCGCGCCTCCTTGCTGTAGCGCTCGATCCACAGGATCGCCTCCTCGCCCAACGGCACCAGACGCTCCTTGCTACCCTTGCCGAACACCCGCAACACGCCCTGGCGCAGGTTGACCTGCTCCAGGGTCAGACCAATCAACTCACTGACCCGCAGGCCGCAGGCGTACAGCACCTCGAACATGGCGCGATCACGCAAACCAACCGGATCATCCAGCTCGGGCGCCGCCAGCAGCGCCTCGACATCGGCCTCCGACAGGGACTTCGGCAGCGGCCGGCCGAGCTGTGGCAGATCGATACGCAGCATGGGATCGACCTCGATCACGCCCTCGCGCAGGAGAAAACGATAGAAACCGCGTAGCGCCGAGATCAGTCGCGCCGTAGAACGCGCCTGACAACCAGTATTCAGGCGCCAGCTCAGATGATCGAGAAGCAGTTCGCGGCCAACCTGCTCCAGCTCAAGCCCCCGCTCGACCAGCCAGGCATTAAAGTGAGCCAGGTCACTGCGGTAGGCCATGCGGGTATTCTCCGACAAGCCCTTTTCCAGCCAGAGGGCTTCGAGAAAACGATCAATCAGCGGATGGTCGATGGCAGGCATACAGGGGGCTATGGCGGTCATGGAAAGCGGGTTAGTCTTTCACACCCTGGTCATGTACGACCAGCGACACGCACACAAGGACACCCGATGAACGAGCAGCAAATTCTCCTCGCTTTCGCCGCCATCGGCACCGCCGCGCTGGCCTGTCAGTGGCTGGCCTGGCGCCTGCGCCTGCCGGCGATCCTGTTTTTGCTGATCGGCGGCATCCTCGCGGGGCCGATCTTCGGCTGGCTGGACCCGCAAGAGTTGTTCGGCCCCCTGCTGTTCCCCATGGTATCGATGTCCGTGGCCTTGATCCTGTTCGAAGGCAGCCTGACTCTGCATCTGTCCGAGTGGCGCGAAATCGGTAGCGTGGTCAGACGCATGGTCACAGTCGGCGCGCTGTCCACCTGGGCAGTCATCGCCATCGCCACCCACTACCTGCTCGACTTTGCCTGGGACATGGCCCTGCTGTTCGGCACCCTGACCCTGGTCACTGGCCCCACGGTGATAGTGCCAATGCTGCGCGTGGTCCGCCCGAAAGCCTCGGTGGCCAATATCCTGCGCTGGGAAGGCATCGTCATCGACCCGATCGGCGCCCTGCTCGCGGTGGTGGTCTACAGCTTCATCATCGCCAGCGGCGAGGGCGGCGGCTGGAACCACAGTCTGGGCATCTTCGCCGGCGTCATCCTTTGCGGCAGCCTGTTCGGTATTGCCGGCGGCTGGGCCCTCGGTCAAGTACTGCGGCGTCAATGGCTGCCCGACTACCTGCATAACCTCGCGGTACTGGCGACAGTGCTCGGCATCTTCATCGCCTCCAACGAGGTCATGCACGAGTCCGGCCTGCTCGCGGTCACGCTGATGGGCATGTGGCTGGCCAACATGAAAGGTGTGGACGTCAGGCACATCCTGCACTTCAAGGAGAACCTCAGCGTGTTGCTGATCTCCGGCCTGTTTATCCTGCTCGCCGCCCGTCTCGACCTGGCCGCCCTGCTCGCCCTGGGCCCGGCCGTTCTGATACTGCTCGCCATCATTCAGTTCATCGCTCGCCCAATCAATGTGGCGCTGTCGACCTTTGGCTCCAGCCTCAACTGGCGCGAGCGCGCCCTGCTGGCCTGGATCTCCCCGCGCGGCATCGTTGCCGCCGCGGTGTCGGCGATCTTCGCCATTCGTTTGAGCGAGTCCGGCCACGATGGCGCGCAACTCCTGGTGCCGCTGACGTTTGCCGTGATCATCGGCACCGTGGTCCTGCAAAGCGCCACCGCACGCCCCCTGGCCAGCCTACTTAAAGTGGCCGAGCCGGCACCCAGCGGTTTCCTCATCGTCGGCGCCAACCCTGTCGCCAGGGCAATAGGCAAAGCCCTGCAGCAATTGGGTTGCCGCGTGCTGCTGCCCGACTCCAGCTGGGAAAATATTCGCGCCGCGCGCATGGAGAACCTGCCGACCTACTTCGGCAACCCGGCGTCCCAGCATGCCGAGGCGCACCTCGACC
>JBFKAF010000345.1:0-4432 GCA_041621735.1 Pseudomonas sp. | reverse complement strand
GTCGTCGAAGCTGCTGATCTTGGCGTCGCGGCGGGCGAGGATGGTGAACACTTCGCTCTGCAGGGAGAACAGCGCGCGGATATCGTCCATGGCGCCTTCGGCCTGGAACGGCGCCAGCCCCTTGAGGGCCTTGTATTGGTGGTCCGACTGCATGATGCCGAAACTGAACTCACCACTGCGCAGGCCATTGACGTTGGCCACGCCGCCACCACTGGCCGGCGCGTTGCATTTGATCTTGTTCTCAACCGCCGCACGGTTGACGAAGCGGCAGATCGACTGACCGGCCACGTAATAAACGCCTGTCTGCCCGCCGGTGCCGATGGTGACGAACCTATCCTCGGCCTGTACCGCGCCACTCAGGGTGATACCCGCGAGTGCTGCCGACAGGACCCATGCGAGGGATTTGCCTTTCATGGGATTTCTCCTTTTTTGGTTGTGTGAGCCGCCCGCGCCTTATGGGCTGCGGTCGGAGGCGGCGCAGTCTAACTGCTGAAGCCACATCGCGCAGCGCAAAAGTCAGTGTAGTCGCCTTCCGCCGGCAGCATGTGTCCGTGTGCGGCAAGCGGCCGCCTGCCTGGCATATTTCTGCGCCAGCAAGCCCGCCTGGCGCCCGGCAACCCGCGCGCTACGGCGCCGAACCCAACAGCCTGGTGATGGATCGCAGCAGCCCGCAACAGCGGTTATGCTGAGGCGCTGATCGTCAGGAAGACTCGCATGCGTACCTTGCTTCTGCTGTGTTTGCTCTTGAGCAACCCGGCCCTGGCCGAAGACCGTCTGCAGGTCGAAGGCTACCTACTGGAAAATGGCCTGCAACTGCTGCTCAAGCCCACCGCCGAGCGCGGCCATGTGGCGATCCGCCTGGTGGTGGGCGTCGGCTTCGATAATTTCGCCTGTGCCGAAAAGGAACTCCCGCACCTGCTCGAGCACCTGCTGTTCAGCGGCATCGACGCCAGCGGTGAAGCCGGCCTGGAAGCGCGCATGCAGGCCCTGGGCGGCGAGTGGAACGCCTACACCCGCGACGCCGACACCAGCTTCGTCATCGAGGCACCGGCCAAGCAGCAGCGCGCGGTGCTCGACCTGCTGCTCGCCAGCCTGTTCAACAGCGAACTGGACGAACGCAAAGTCGCCGCCGCGAAACGGGTGGTCGAGCGCGAGAACGGCGGGCATTACTCGAACCTGCAGCGCCTGCTCGATCAACACAACCTCGGCCGCGAGGCCCATCAGCAGCTGGCCGTGGAACTCGGCCTGAGCTGTGCCGAGCGCGCGCCCCTCGCCCCGCTCGGCCTGGAGCAACTGGAGCAACTGCGGCGCGACTGGTATGCGCCGAATAACATGACGCTGATCCTGGTCGGCGACCTCGACCCGCGCTTACCGGCCTACCTCGACCGCAGCTTCGGCGCCTTGCCGGCCGCAGAACTGCCGGAGCCGCGCGAACTGCCTAGCGCCACTCACAAGGCCGAGGCCCGCCGCCGCCTGTTCGACGGCCTGGTCGGCGATCGTGTCAGCCTGCACTGGATCTTCCCCGAACCCTGGGTCGGCGAGCACGACGCGCAAGCCTGGGAGCTGCTCAGCGCTTACCTCGACTGGCAACTCTACCGGCAGTTGCGTATCGAGCACGGCCTGGCCTACGGCCCCTGGAGCGAACGCAACGTGTATGGCGGCAGCAGTTTCTTCAGCCTCAATGCCGAAATCTGGCCGCCGCCGAACAGCTGCTACGTGCCCTGGTGGAGGACATCCAACAACACGGCCTCGACCCTGCAACCTGGCGGCGCCTGCAACAGGCCGCCGTGGCCAAGCAGGCCTGGGCCGTACAGGGCAACAGTGCCCTGGCCACGTATTACTGGAACGCCCTGGGCGACTACGATGAGGGTTATTTCCGCGATCCCGCCAAACAGTTGCAGGCGGTCAGCCTGGAACAGGCCAATGAGGCCATCCGCCAGCTGTTCCAGCAGCCCGGTTATATTCGGCTTGAACAGCCGTTGTTGAGTGTCGCTGGCCTGTATTGGCTGACCGGCGCAGTCGCCGCCGCATTGCTGTTGCTCATCTTCATGCTGGCCCGGCGGCGCCAGGGATGAACGGCGGCGGCTTTCACTTCAGCAACCCCAGCGGCAACGAGCTGGCGGGGTGGCCGGAGTAGCCATACACGCCTGAACCACCACGACGCGGGCGCCGCTCGGAGTGGCCTCCCGGGTCGCACCATGAACGCTGTTGGTCGAGCAATCCCGGGAAGTCGGCACGGCGCTGGCTGGACAGATGGACGGGCGGCAATCCGGGTGAATACCGTATCCTAGGCCAGTCTTACTGCCTCCTTCGTCATGAGCCTGCCCTTGTCCGCTTTCAGTCGCTGCAAACCCGCGTTAGTGCACCTTCTGGCCCTGATTCAGCGGCACCCGGGGGTCATGGCGATCTTCGGCTTTCTTTCCGGGGTGGCGAGTTTCCTGCTGGTCGAGCGTCAAGCCGAACTGGCCCGGGTGTTGGCGCTGGTGCTGCTGGTCAGTTGGCTGTGGCTGATTCTGGAAAACCTCCTCAGTGAGCACATCGCCCAGCGTTTCGGCTTCGAGCTGCCACCGCCGCTGTTGCGTTACGCGGCGCAGATGATTCACCAGGAAAGCCTGTTCTTCGTGCTGCCGTTCTTCTTCGTCACCACCACCTGGAACAGCGGTCAGCTGTTGTTCAGCGGGCTGCTGGCCACGGCGGCACTGGTCTCGATCATCGACCCGCTGTATTACAAGTGGGTCGCGCCACGGCGCTGGCTGCTCCTGGCCTATCACAGCCTGACGCTGTTCGCCGTGCTGCTCACCGCGCTGCCGATCATCCTCAAGCTGACCACACCGCAGAGCTATAAACTGGCACTGGCGGTGGCGGCGCTGCTGTCGTTTCCCAGCCTGCTCGGCATCATCACCGTGCAGCGCTGGTGGCGCGGCTTGTTGTTGCTCGGCCTGACCCTGGCGCTCGGCGCCGGCGGTTGGTTGGCGCGGGTCTGGGTGCCGCCGGCCACCCTGTGGCTGAGCGAAGTGGCGGTGACCACCGAACTGGATAACCAGAAGCGCTCACCCGGCAAGGGGCTACAACAGCTCAGCGTCGCCCAGTTGCGCAACCAGGGGCTATACGCCTATACCGCGATCAGCGCTCCGCGCGGGCTGAACGAGCGCATTTACCACGTCTGGCGGCACGCCGGCAAAGAAGTCGAACGCATCGCCCTGGACATCCATGGCGGGCGCAAGAAAGGCTATCGCGCCTGGACCCACAAACAGAATTTCCCCGCCGAGGTAGTGGGTCGTTGGCAGGTACAGGTGTTGACCGAGGCGGGGCAGATGATCGGCGTGCTGCGTTTCGAGGTGCTGGAGTCGGAGCTGCCGGCGACGCCGAACGAGCCCGCTGTAGTGGAGGACGTGGTGCAGGACCCGCTCGCAGCGCCTGTCGCCGCGCAAGACCCGGCCGAGTCACCCGCCGCAGACGTCGCTCAGCCGAAGAACCAGTAGCACACCGCAATCGCCGCCAGCACCCCGGCGAACTCGGCCAGCAGGGCGCAGCCCACCGCATGCCGGACGCGCTGGATACCCACCGAGCCGAAGTACACCGCGAGCACGTAGAAGGTGGTCTCGGTGCTGCCCTGCACGGTCGCGGCGACCAGCGCCGGGAAGCTGTCGACGCCCTGGGTCTGCATGGTCTCGATCAGCATGGCGCGCGCCGCGCTGCCGGAGAATGGCTTGACCAGGGCGGTGGGCAAGGCCTCGACGAAGCGGCTATCCCAACCGGCCCATTCGACCAGCCAGCGAATCCCGTCCAGACCAAACTCCAGGGCGCCCGAGGCGCGCAATACGCCGATCGCGCAGAGCATCGCCACCAGATAGGGCAGCAGGCTCTTGGCCACGTCGAAGCCTTCCTTGGCGCCCTCGACGAAGGTTTCGTACACCGCCACCTTCTTCAGCGCGCCGAGCAGCAGGAACAGCAGGATCACCCCGAACAGGGTCAGGTTGCCAAGCAGCGAGGAGAGTGACGCCAGGGCCAGCGCCGACATGCCGGCGAGCAGCGTCATGAAACCACCGAGCAAGAGTGCGCCGGGAATCAGGTAAGCCAGTACCACCGGGTCCCACAGGCGCAGGCGCTGCATCAACGCCACCGACAGCAGGCCGACCAGGGTCGAGGCGCTGGTAGCCAGGAGAATCGGCAGGAACACCAGGGTCGGATCGGGCGCGCCCTGTTGCACCCGGTACATGAAGATGCTTACCGGCAGCAGGGTCAGGGAGGAGGCGTTGAGCACCAGGAAGAGGATCTGTGCATTGCTTGCCGTGCTGCTGCTGGGGTTGAGCTCTTGCAGCGCGCGCATGGCCTTGAGGCCGATCGGCGTGGCGGCGTTGTCCAGGCCCAGGCCGTTGGCGGCGAAGTTCATGGTGATCAGGCCGAGCGCCGGGTGGCCACGCGGCACCTC
>JBFKAF010000344.1:0-4436 GCA_041621735.1 Pseudomonas sp. | reverse complement strand
GCGCTAATCGCCTCCAGCACCCGAGGACTCGGCCCCAGCGGATTTTCGTTACTGGCCAGTTTGACGATACTCGCCGGATCGAGATCCAGTTCGCGAGCCAACTCATCCACCGGCTTGCCCGGCACATAGGGCGACAGCTTTTGCACGCCTGGCTGGGCCAGGCCGAGGAAATCACAGCTCATTACTTGCCTCTCGTTGATCCGTCCCACTCGCGCGGCGCGCCCACCATCCGCACATCCGCGCCCTGACAACCCCTGGCTAGCGGACAGGCAATCTACAGAACCGCCTTGGGGTAGGAGCCCAGCACTTTGAGAGCCACGGCTTCCTGGTTGATCTTCTCGAGCACGTCCTTGATCAGCGGATCTCGGTGATGCCCTACGAAGTCGATGAAGAACACGTAGGTCCACTTGCCACTGCGCGACGGACGGGTTTCGATGCGGGTCAGGTCGATGCCGTTGTGATGAAACGGCACCAACAGCTCATGCAAGGCACCAGGCTTGTTGCTCATCGACACGATGATCGAGGTCTTGTCGTCGCCGGTCGGCGGCACTTCCTGACTGCCGATAATCAAGAAGCGCGTGGAGTTATCCGGGCGGTCTTCGATTTTCTCGGCCAGTTTGCTCAGACCATAGAGACTCGCCGCCATATCGCCGGCAATCGCCGCCGAATTCCACTCACCCTTCACCCGCTTGGCCGCATCCGCGTTGCTCGAAACGGCGACCCGCTCGACGTTCGGGTAATGCGCATCCAGCCACTTGCGGCACTGGGCCAACGACTGGGCGTGCGAGTAGATTCGCGTGATCCTGTCGGTCTTAGTGGTTTCACCGACCAGCAGATGGTGGTGAATGCGCAACTCGACCTCACCACAGATCACCATGTCGTGCTCGAGGAAGCTGTCCAGGGTGTGGTTGACCGCGCCCTCGGTGGAGTTTTCCACCGGCACCACGCCGAAGTTGACCGCCCCGGCGGCCACCTCGCGGAACACCTCGTCGATCGCCGCCATCGGCTCGCTGATCACCGCGTGACCGAAGTGCTTGAGCGCTGCGGCCTGGGTAAAGGTGCCCTCGGGACCGAGGTAGGCGACCTTGAGCGGGTTTTCCAGGGCCAGGCAGGAGGACATGATTTCGCGGAACAGGCGCGCCATTTCCTCGTTGCCCAGTGGGCCCTGATTGCGCTGCATGATGCGCTTGAGCACCTCGGCCTCGCGCTCTGGACGGTAGAACACCGGCTTCTCGCCTTCCGGCAGCGCCTTCATCTTGACCCGCGCCACCTCTTCGGCGCAGCGCGCACGGTCACTGATCAGCTCGAGGATTTTCTCATCGAGATTGTCGATGCGCAGACGCAGGGCTTGCAGCTCTTGCTCGGACATCAGCCGTGCTCCTTCTCGAACTCTGCCATGTAGGCCACCAGAGCCTGCACCGCGTCGAGACCTACCGCGTTATAGATGGATGCGCGCATGCCGCCAACCGAGCGATGGCCCTTGAGGTTGAGCAGACCACGCGCATCGGCGCCAGCGAGGAACGGCTTGTCCAGGCGCTCGTCGGCCAGACGGAACGGCACGTTCATCCAGGAACGGGCATTCTTGGCAATCGGGTTGCTGTACAGCTCGCTGCTGTCGATAGCGCCATAGAGCAGGTCCTTCTTGGCGCGGTTGCGCTGTTCCATGGACTCGACCCCTCCCTGCTCTTTCAGCCACTCGAACACCAAGCCGGAGAGGTACCAGGAGAAGGTCGCCGGGGTGTTGTACATCGAGCCGTTGTCGGCGGCGATCTTGTAGTTGAGCATGGTTGGACAGGCGCTGCGGGCACGCCCGAGCAGGTCTTCGCGAACAATCACCACCACCAGGCCGCTGGGACCGATGTTCTTCTGCGCGCCGGCGTAGATCAGACCGAATTTCGACACATCGAGGGGGCGCGAAAGGATGTCCGAGGACATATCCGCCACCAAAGGCACGTCGCCGACTTCGGGAATCCAGTCGAACTCCAGGCCGCCAATGGTTTCATTGCTGGCGTAGTGCAGGTAGGCGGCATCTTTCGACAACTGCCATTCGTTCTGCCCGGGAATAGCGAAGTAATCGTAAGACTTGGCGCTGGCGGCAACGTTGATGTTGCCGTAGCGACGCGCCTCGTCGATGCTTTTCTTCGACCAGATGCCGGTGTCGATATAGTCGGCGACGCCATCTTCCGGCAACAGGTTCAGCGGAATCTCGGCGAACTGCTGGCTGGCACCGCCCTGCAGAAACAGCACCTTATAGTCGGAGGGAATGGCGAGCAGATCACGCATATCCTGCTCTGCCTTGCCGGCGATGGCCATGTACTCATCACTGCGGTGACTCATCTCCATCACCGACAGGCCTTTACCCTGCCAGTCGAGGAGCTCCGCCTGGGCACGCTGCAGAACAGCTTCAGGAAGCGCGGCGGGGCCGGCGCAGAAGTTAAAGGCTCGCTTGCTCACATCCACTCTCGCTCAAATGTTGGACGGGCCACCGCTTCGCGGCATGCCCGCCGAATCCTACAGGGCAGCGAGCGAGGCCGAAGCGGCCCCGCTCAGACGGGATCACTCCTGGTCGACTGGACTCTCGTCCGTCATGTCGCCCAACACCTCGCCTGCAATCTCTTCGCCAGCAGCCTCTTCGCCGTCCAGTTCATCGTCCTCAACTTCGGACGGCTCCTGCACGCGCTCCAGACCCACCAGTTTCTCATCCTTGGCCAGCTTGATCAGGGTCACCCCCTGGGTATTACGACCCAGGCTGGAGACCTCGCCGACACGAGTCCGCACCAAGGTGCCCTGATCGGAAATCAGCATGATTTCCTCGCCATCGAGCACCTGCACGGCACCGACCAGCTTACCGTTGCGCTCGTTGCTGACCATGGCGATCACACCCTGGCCGCCGCGCTTGTACTCCGGAAACTCGGAGATTGCAGTGCGCTTACCATAGCCGCGTTCAGACGCGGTGAGGATCTCGCTGCCCTCCTCCGGAATCAGCATGGAAATCAGCCTCTGACCTTCCGGCAGACGCATACCACGCACACCGCGAGCCGTACGACCCATGGCACGCACGTCGGTCTCCCTGAAGCGGGTGACCTTGCCGCCATCGGAAAACAGCATGACTTCACGGCTGCCATCGGTGATGGACGCGGAAATCAGCGTGTCGCCTTCATCCAGTTCCAGGGCAATCAGCCCCACACTACGCTGGCGACTGAACTGCTCCAGCGGAGTTTTCTTCACGGTACCGCCAGCGGTCGCCATAAAGATGAAGTGACCCTCGGTGTATTCCTCTACCGGCAGCATGGTGGTGATGAACTCACCCTCGCTCAGCGGCAGCAGATTCACCAGCGGACGTCCGCGCGCAGCGCGCGAGGCCTCTGGAATCTCGTAGGTCTTCATCCAGTACACCTTGCCCTTGCTGGAGAACAGCAACAGGGTGGTGTGGCTGTTGGCGACCAACAGGTGAGCGATATAGTCCTCATCCTTGATCCCGGTCGCCGACTTGCCTTTACCGCCACGGCGCTGCGCCTGATAGGCGGCCAACGGCTGTGACTTGGCGTAACCGGTATGGGAGATGGTCACCACACGTTCTTCTTCGGTGATCAAGTCACCCAGGGTCAGGTCCAGGCGGGCATCGAGAATCTCGGTGCGACGCACGTCGCCGAACTCGGCCTTGACGCCTTCCAGCTCCTCGCGAATGACTTCCATCAGACGCACGGCGCTGGTCAGGATGCGAATCAACTCGCCAATCTGATTGAGAATTTCCTGGTATTCACCCAGCAGCTTCTCATGTTCCAGACCGGTCAAACGGTGCAGACGCAGATCGAGAATGGCTTGGGCTTGCTCAGGCGAGAGGAAATATTTGCCATCGCGCAGGCCAAACTCCGGCGCGAGGTCCTCAGGGCGGCAGGCATCGGCGCCAGCGCGTTCGACCATGGCCTCCACCGCGCTGGACTCCCACGCCGTGGCGATCAGCGAAGCCTTGGCTTCCGCCGGGCTTGGCGAGGCCTTGATCAGGGCGATCACCGGATCGATATTGGACAACGCAACCGCTTGCCCTTCGAGGATATGCCCACGCTCACGCGCCTTGCGCAGCTCGAACACGGTGCGCCGGGTCACTACCTCGCGACGATGCAGGACAAAGGCTTCGAGCATGTCCTTGAGGTTGAGAATCTTCGGCTGGCCGTCGATCAAGGCCACGACGTTGATGCCGAACACGCTCTGCATCTGGGTTTGTGCGTAGAGGTTATTGAGGATCACCTCCGGCACCTCGCCGCGACGCAGCTCGATGACGATGCGCATGCCATCCTTGTCCGACTCGTCGCGCAGCTCGGTGATGCCCTCGAGCTTCTTCTCTTTCACCAGCTCGGCGATCTTCTCGATCAACCGCGCCTTGTTCAGCTGATACGGCAGCTCGGTGACGACGATCTGCTGACGGCCGCCGACCT
>JBFKAF010000343.1:0-4436 GCA_041621735.1 Pseudomonas sp. | reverse complement strand
CCCTTGAGCGCATGGAAGCGGCGGTTGAAGTTGGAAATATTGCTGAAGCCGGACTCGAAACAGATCTCGGTCACCGGCATGTCGCTCTTGCTCAGCAGCTCGCAGGATTTGCTCACCCGCAGGCGATTGACGAACTCGACGAAGCCGCGCCCGGTGGCGTGCTTGAAGAAGCGCGAGAAGTAGGTCGGGGTCATGCCCAGATACTCCGCTACCTCTTCCTGGCTCAGGTCCTGAGCATAGCGTTGGAAGATGTAGTCCACCGCGCGGTTGATGCGGTCGACATGCAGCTCATCAGCCGGTTGCGTGGGGAGCCGGCCGGAGAGCAGCTGGTAGTCCTCGCTGGCGGCCAGCAGCTCGAGGAGGATGAAGAAGTGGCCGAGGCGGGTGGCGCCCTGGGAGTCGGCGATCTTCTGCAGCAGTTGGCGCGCCTCGCGGATGCAGCGCGGATCGCGGAACTCGATGCCGAACTGCGCCCGCGCCAGCAACGGCGCCAGGCTTTTCAGCTCGTCGAATACCGCGATGCCGCTGTCCAGCACCTTGTCGGTGAAGTTGACCAGCATGTCGCGCTCGGCGAACACCTCGTCCTCTTCCACCTGGCTGATCCAGTTGTGCGGCAGGTTGGGCCCGGTGAGGAACAGGCTGTGCGGGGAGAAGTTGCCGATGTAGTCGCCGATGAACACCTTGCCGGAGCTGGCGACTATCAGGTGCAGCTCGTACTCCTTGTGGAAATGCCAGCGCACCAACGGGCAGGGAAAACCATGCTGACGATAGATCAGCGAATGGCCTTCGTGATCATCCATCAACTCGAAGGAGGGCTCGGGGACACGGACTGTACGGGTCATGGCTGGGTGGTCAGTTATCGCGGGGTTATTCAAGTTTTAACACATCACGGCCAAGCGCAAGCGCGAAAGCGTCAAACCGTCGCCACGACAGAGCGATTCTCGGTCGCAGCGAGGCGGCGAAGTGCCACTGCCATCAATGCGCCCTGGCAGTTCATGCTCAAAGCAGGCTCAGCTGCGCACCCGGCGGGCAGAATTGCGAGCAATCCAGGTTCTGGGTGTCACGGCGATCCAGGCCCAGCTTGCGGCTGGCGAGACGAAAACGCTGGGCCAGCAGCTCGGCGAACGGGCCCTCGCCGCGCATGCGGATGCCGAAGCGGCTGTCGTAGTTCTTGCCGCCGCGCGACTGGCGAATCAGGCTCATGACGTGCACGGCGCGCTCGGGAAAATGCGCCTGCAGCCATTGCTCGAACAGCTCGGCGATTTCCAACGGCAGGCGCAGCAACACATAGCCGGCCGAGCGCGCGCCGGCATCGTGGGCGGCCTCGAGCAGGCGCTCCAGTTCCATGTCGTTGATCATCGGAATCATCGGCGCGCAGATCACGCTGACCGGCACACCGGCCTCATGCAGCGTGCGCATGGCGCGCAAGCGTGCCCCCGGCGAGGCGGCGCGCGGCTCCATGATGCGCTTCAGTTCATCGTCGAGGGTGGTCAGGCTGAAGGCCACGCTGACCAGGCGCTGACTGGCCAGCTCGCTGAGCAGGTCGAGGTCGCGCAGGATCAGCGAACCCTTGGTGATGATGTGCAGCGGATGCTTGTAGCGCAGGAGAATTTCCAGGGCCTGGCGGGTCAGGCGCTGCTCGCGCTCGATCGGCTGGTAGGCATCGGTGTTGATACCCAGGGCGATTGGCTGCGGCACATAGCCGGGCTTCTGCAATTGTTCTTCCAGGCGGCTGGCCAGGTTGGTCTTGGCGATCAACCGGGTTTCGAAATCGATGCCCGGCGACAGGTCCCAATAGGCGTGGCTGGGCCGGGCGAAGCAGTAGATGCAGCCATGCTCGCAGCCTCGATAGGGGTTTACCGAACGGTCGAAACCGACATCCGGCGAGTTGTTGCGGGTGATAACGCTCTTGGCGATCTCGCTGCGCACTTCGGTGGCGCGCGACGGCGGCGTCTCGTCCTGAAACCAGCCGTCGTCCTCGGCCACCGAACGGGTCGGCGCGAAGCGGTTATGCGGGTTGCTGGCGGTACCGCGACCGCGCGGTGGTAGAGAAACGGACATGGGACGGCTCCGGCAAAATACTGTATATAAATACAGTTATCTTACCCTGTAACCAAGTACCTGCCGTCGCCTGCCGCCGGCATCCCCTGCCCAGCCCTGATAACCCGGATAAGCGCCGAAGCAATCCGCAACAGCCGTTCTCGAATCGTCCAGGCCTGCTAGCCGGCGTAGGCTCGTTGCAGGGCGGCGATGTCGAGCTTGCGCATCTGCAGCAGCGCCGCCATGACCCGCTGCGACTTGCTCGGGTCGGGGTCGCTGAGCAGCGCCGGCAACACGCTGGGCACTATCTGCCAGGACAGACCGTAGCGGTCCTTGAGCCAGCCGCACTGTTGCGCGGCGGGATCGCCGCCGGCGCAGAGCGCGTCCCAGTAGTGATCCACTTCGGCTTGGGTCTGGCAATTGACCTGCAGCGAGATGGCCTCGTTGAAGCTGAACACCGGGCCGCCGTTGAGTGCGGTAAAGGCCTGGCCATCCAGCTCGAAGGCCAGGGCCATCACCGTGCCCGGCGCCTTGCCGTGGATTTCGCGTCCCGCTTCGCCGTAGCGCGAGAGGCTGACGATCCGCGAATTGGCGAAGATCGACAGGTACAACGCGACGGCCTGCTCGGCCTGGTCATCGAACCACAGACACGGGCTGATCCTTTGTATGCGCGACATGGCGGCTCTCCTGGTCGAATCCCGTCAGCGCCGGGAATGGCGCGGACTACCAGTTAGTCGTTTGCAGAGGTCGTAAATCGACACAACCAGGCGCTGAGCGAAATGGACCGTAGCCTGGATTAGCTCCAGCGTAATCCGGGTTAATGTTTCCCGGATTACGCCTAGGCTAATCCGGGCTACGGAACTGCATCCGAGTCGGGACAGGCTTGAGCAAAACGCCGCCCGGATATTACTCCGTGGGTTTCTTCAGCTTCGGGTTGGGGAAAAACTGCACCGCCTGCACCTTGGCGTCGGCGGGCTTGGCCGGCGTCGCGCTGACCCGCGTGCCCAGTTCCTTGGGCACCGACTGGCCCTGGGCATTGAGGGTGTCGACATAGCCGCAGCTCACGCACTCGCGGTGCGGCACGCCGTCTTCGTCCCACATCTTGATGCTGTCCATGGCGCTGCACGCCGGGCACACGGCGCCGGCGATAAAGCGTTTCTTGCTCACGTTCACGGGTGCATCGCTCATGCTGCCTCCTGACTAAGACCAAGGTGGCGCAGCAGCGCGTCGATGCGCGGCTCACGACCGCGGAAGTCGACGAACAGCTGCATCGGCTCCTGCGAGCCGCCACGGGCGAGGATGGCCTCGCGGAAGGCGCGGCCGGTGGCGCCGTTGAACACCCCCTCCTCCTCGAACCGCGAGAAGGCATCGGCGGACAGCACTTCGGCCCACTTGTAGCTGTAGTAACCGGCCGCGTAACCGCCGGCGAAGATGTGCGCGAAACTGTTGGGGAAACGGTTGTAGGCCGGCGGGCGCAACACCGAGACCTCGTCGCGAATAGCTTCGAGCACCTCAAGCACGCTGCGTCCGTCGCCGTGGCTGGCGTGCAGCTCGAAGTCGAACAGGGAGAACTCCAGCTGGCGCACCATCATCAGCCCGGACTGGAAGTTCTTCGCCGCCAGCATCTTGTCCAGCAGGTCCTGGGGCAGTGGCTCGCCGCTCTCATGGTGGCCGGAGATCAGCGCCAGGCCTTCCGGCTCCCAGCACCAGTTCTCCATGAACTGGCTCGGCAGCTCGACCGCATCCCAGGCCACGCCGTTGATTCCCGAGGCGCCGGCATGCTCGACCCGGGTCAGCAGGTGGTGCAGGCCGTGGCCGAACTCGTGGAACAGGGTGGTGGCTTCGTCGTGGGTCAGCAGCGCCGGCTTGCCGTTGACCGCCGGGGTGAAGTTGCACACCAGGTTGGCCACCGGGCTGATCAGCTCGCCGGAGGCGGCGCGGCGCTTGTCGCGGGCGCCGTCCATCCAGGCACCGCCGCGCTTGTTGGCGCGGGCGTAGAGGTCGAAGAAGAAACGCCCAAGCGGCGCGCCGTTCTCGCTGATCTGGAACAGGCGCACGTCCGGGTGCCAGGTGTCGAAGTCGCTGAGTTCCTCGATCTGGATGCCATAGAGCTTCTCGACTATGGCGAACAGGCCGCTCAGCACCTTGTCGATCGGGAAGTAGGCGCGGAGGATTTCCTGGGAGATGCTGTAGCGCTGCTCGCGCAGCTTCTCGGCGTAGTAGCCGACGTCCCAGCTTTGCAGCTCGGCGCAGCCCTGCTCGGCGGCGAAGGCTTGCAGCTCCTGCAGGTCCTGGGCGGCGAAGGGTTTGCTGCGCTGCGCCAGGTCGCGCAGGAAGTGCAGCACCTGGTCCGGGGTTTCGGCCATCTTGGTCGCCAGGCTCAAGTCGGCGTAGCT
>JBFKAF010000342.1:0-4442 GCA_041621735.1 Pseudomonas sp. | reverse complement strand
GTGCAGCAAAGCCGCTTGTGGGCGCAGTGGACTCGCACTGTCTTCCTGGAAACCCAGCTCGCTGAGACGCCGCAGCAGCGGTTGCGCCAGCTCTCTGGCGGGCAAGGAGGGCAGGCTGGCGCCGACCTGGTGCTGCAAGCCGGCGAAATCGCCGAGTACCTGCGCCGGTTGCAGCGCCGGGTCATGTTCGGCGGCTATCCACAACGCCGCCTCGAACAGTGCGGGCGGCTCGCGGTCGAGGCAAGCGAGACAAGTCTGGCGCGGGTTCATGGACACCTCCTGTGATAGCTCTGTTGTAACCGCCTGCCTGCGTCGCGTCTATGGTGCGTCGGCAGATAGTTTTTCAGCCACTCTGGCGCTTATGCAGCTTGGCGTTGCGCGTCGGCAGGCTTATGCGTGGTCGGTCGGGCACCTTCAGGGACGCTGCCTATACTGGCTGTAATCATCACTAAGGGAGCCGTAGCATGTTCGCCATCATGGAAACCGCGCGGCTTGAGGCGCTGCACCTGGCGCAAGACCCGGCCACGGGCCTCAAGGCGATTATCGCGATCCACAACACCCGCCTCGGCCCGGCGTTGGGCGGTTGCCGCTACCTGGCGTATCCCGACGAGCAGAGTGCGATCCGCGATGCCGCGCGGCTGGCCCAGGGCATGAGTTACAAGGCTGCACTGGCCGGTCTCGAGCAAGGCGGCGGCAAGGCGGTGATCATCCGCCCGGCGCACGTGGCCAATCGCGGCGCGCTGTTCGAGGCCTTTGGCCGTTTTATCGAAACCCTCAACGGTCGCTATATCACCGCGATGGATAGCGGCACCTCCAGCGCCGACATGGACTGCATCGCCCAGCACACCAACCATGTCACCAGTACCACCAGCGAGGGCGACCCGTCGCCGCACACCGCCATGGGCGTGTTCGCCGGGATTCGCGCCACCGCCCTGGCGCGTCTGGGCAGCGACGATCTGACCGGCTTGCGCATCGCCATCCAGGGCCTCGGGCATGTCGGTTTCGCCCTGGCCGAACAGTTGCACGCGGCGGGTGCCGAACTGCTGGTCAGTGACCTGGATGCCGGGCGGGTGCAGCTGGCGGTCGAGCAGCTCGGCGCGCATCCGGTGGCGAGCGCGGCCTTGCTCGGCACGCCCTGCGACATCCTCGCGCCCTGCGGCCTGGGCGGCGTGTTGAATGCCGAAACCGTGAGTCAACTGCGTTGTTCGGCGGTGGCCGGGGCGGCCAACAATCAGTTGGCCAGCGGCGATATCGCCGACACGCTGCAAGCCCGCGGGATTCTCTATGCGCCGGATTACGTGATCAATTCCGGCGGCCTGATCTACGTCGCACTCAAGCACCGCGGCGAAAGCCTGACCGCGATCACCGCGCACCTGGCGAAGATCAGCCTGCGCCTGACCGAGGTGTACGCCCATGCCCAGGCCGACAAGCGCTCACCGGCGCGCGTCGCCGATGCCTTGGCCGAGCGTTTGCTGTACCCCGGTTGAGGGTGCCAGGCCGCTGCACGGTTGCGATCAGACATTCACAAGGTGTCGAGGAGTCAAGCTATGCCCGACAGTCTGAAACTGCCCTATACCCGCTATCTCGACCCGGACGGCCGCCTGCTCGGCACCTTGCCCGCCTGGGCCGACGACTTTGAGCTGCTCGGCCGCCTGTACCGGCAGATGGTGCTGACCCGCCTGTTCGATCAGAAAGCGGTGGCCATGCAACGCACCGGGCGCATCGGCACCTACGCGCCGACCCTCGGCCAGGAGGCCATGGGCGTGGCCATCGGCAGCCTGATGCGGCCCGAGGACGTGCTGGTGCCCTACTACCGCGACACCGCCGTGCAGTTGATGCGCGGGGTGAAGATGGAAGAGATCCTGCTCTACTGGGGCGGCGACGAACGCGGCAGTGCCTATGTCGACCCGGCGGTGGCGCAGGATTTTCCGCTCAGCGTGCCGATTGCCACCCAGGCGCTGCATGCCTGCGGCGTGGCCACGGCGATGAAGATTCGCGGCGAGCACCGGGTCACCGTCACCACCTGCGGCGATGGCGCGACCAGCAAGGGCGACTTTCTCGAGGCGCTGAACGTCGCCGGCGCCTGGCAGCTGCCGGTGGTGTTCGTGGTCAACAACAACCAGTGGGCCATCTCGGTGCCGCGGCGCATCCAGTGTGGCGCGCCGACCCTGGCGCAGAAGGCCATAGGCGCGGGCTTTCATGGCGAGCAGGTCGACGGCAACGATGTGCTGGCGGTCTACGAACGCATGCAACTGGCCCTGGAACGCGCCCGCCAGGGCAAGGGCCCGGCGCTGCTGGAATGCCTGAGCTATCGCCTCGGCGACCACACCACCGCCGACGACGCCACCCGCTACCGCAGCGCGGAGGAGGTCAAACAGGCCTGGCGGGAGGAGCCGATCAAACGTCTGCAAGCCTATCTCGCCGCTCAGGGGGTATGGGACGAGCGCCGCGAACAGGCGCTGATCGCCGAGTGCCAGGCGCTGGTCCAGCAAGCGGTCGAGGCCTTCGAGGCGGCCGGCAACCAGGCGCCGGAGACTGTCTTCGATTACGTCTATGCGCAGTGGCCGGCGGTATTGGCCGAGCAGCGTGAGTCATTCCTCGAACGCGCCGCACGCAGCCAGGGAGGGAGTGACGATGGCCAGTGAAAAAATCAGCCTGCTGGAAGCCGTCAACCTGGCCCTGCACCGGGCGATGGGCGAGGACGAAAATGTCGTGGTGCTGGGTGAGGACATCGGCGTCAACGGTGGGGTGTTCCGTGCCACCGCCGGCCTGCGCGACGCCTTCGGTTTCAAGCGGGTGATCGACACGCCGCTGGCCGAGACCATGATCGCCGGCCTGGCGGTGGGCATGGCGGCGCAAGGGCTGAAACCGGTGATGGAAATCCAGTTCATGGGCTTTATCTACCCGGCCCTGGACCAACTGGTGTCGCATGCCAGCCGCCTGCGCAATCGCACCCGTGGTCGCCTCAGTTGCCCGCTGGTGCTGCGCACGCCGATGGGCGCCGGGATTCGTGCGCCGGAGCACCACAGCGAGAGCACCGAGGCGCTGTTCGCCCATATTCCCGGCCTGCGCGTGGTCATCCCGTCCTCGCCGGCGCGCGCTTACGGCCTGTTGCTGGCGGCGATCGACGACCCCGATCCGGTGATCTTCCTCGAGCCCACCCGGCTGTACCGGATGAACCCCCAGGCGCTGAGCGACGATGGCAAGCGCCTGCCGCTGGACAGCTGCTTCACCCTGCGCGAAGGCAGCGACCTGACGTTGATCAGCTGGGGCGCCAGCGTGCACGAAACCCTGCAGGCGGCGGCACGGTTGAGCGAGCAGGGGGTGTCCGCCGAGGTAATCGATGTCGCCTGCGTCAAACCCCTGGACCTCGACACCCTGGAGGCCTCGGTGCGCAAGACCGGGCGCTGCGTGATAGTGCATGAGGCGCCGAAGAGCTGCGGGGTCGGCGCGGAGATCGCCGCCAGCCTCTACGAGCGGGCCCTGCTGGATCTGCAGGCGCCGATCCAGCGGGTCACCGCGGCGGATATTCCGCCGCCGCTGTACCGCCTGGAACAGCTGTATATCCCCAGCGTCGCGGACATCCTCGCGGCCAGCGAGACGGTACTGAATTACGCCTGAGCGATGCCGGTGTGGGAGCGGACTGGTCCGCGACAAGGCCATGGCCTCTGCAACCATTCGCGGCCAAGGCCGCTCCCATCGATAGGGGTGAAATCGGGAGAACATCATGAAATATTTCAAGCTGCCCGACCTGGGCGAAGGCCTGCAGGAAGCCGAGATCGTCGAGTGGCACGTCAAGGCTGGCGACGAGGTCAAGGCCGATCAGTTGCTGGTCTCGGTGGAAACCGCCAAGGCCATAGTCGACATCCCCGCGCCCTATGACGGCGTGGTGCTGAAGACCTTCGGTGGCGAGGGCGACATCCTGCATGTCGGCGAGCCGCTGCTGGCCTACGAGGGCGAGGCCGATGCCGGCACCGTGGTCGGGCGTCTGCAAGGCGGTGGCGAGACCCAGGACGACAGCTTCTGCGTCGGTGCCGCGCCCTCGACCCGCGAGCACCTGGCGCCGCGCGCAACCCCGGCGGTGCGCCAGCTGGCACGGCAGTTGGGCGTCGACCTGAGCACGCTGCAGGGCAGCGGCACGGATGGCCTGATCACCCGTGCCGATGTCGAGGCCGCGACCCAGAGTGCGCGCGACAAGTTCGGCGGCGAGAAGCTGCGCGGCGTCCGGCGCAGCATGGCGATCAACATGGCGCGCTCGCATGCCGAGGTGGTGCCGGTGATGATCGTCGGCGATGCCGACCTGCACCGCTGGCCCCAGGCCCGCGACCCGCTGGTGCGCCTGGCCCAGGCCATCGCCGCGGCCTGTGCGGCCGAGCCGATACTCAACAGCTGGTTCGACGGCAAGTCGCTGTCGCTCAAACAGCATGAGCAGCTGGATCTGG
>JBFKAF010000341.1:0-4455 GCA_041621735.1 Pseudomonas sp. | reverse complement strand
TTCTCGATCACCTCGTCGGCCGTCGCACCTTCACCTGCGGCCAGGGCCTCGAACACCATCTTGGCGATCTTGCCGCTGATGGTGTTGTCCTTGATGCGCAGGATCATCCCGCCCAGTTGCGCGGCGGAGACCGGCGACTGCTGGATCTCCAGGCCGTCCTTGTTGAGCAGGCTGGACAACTCGCCCATCACCCAGTTGGCGGCCAGCTTGGCGTCGCCGCACACGCCGTTGACCGCTTCGAAGTAATCGGCCAGCTCACGGCTGGCGGCCAGCACGTCGGCGTCGTAGGCGCTCAGGCCGAACTCGGCCTCGAAGCGCGCACGTTTTTGCACCGGCAGTTCCGGCAGGCTGGCGCGAATCTCATCGAGGAAACTCTGCTCGATCACCACCGGCAGTAGGTCCGGACAGGGGAAGTAGCGATAGTCGTTGGCTTCTTCCTTGCTGCGCATGGAACGCGTCTGATCCTTGTTCGGGTCGTACAGGCGGGTTTCCTGCACCACCTTGCCGCCGTCCTCGATCAGCTCGATTTGCCGCTGCACCTCGTGGTTGATGGCTTTTTCGATAAAGCGGAAGGAGTTGACGTTCTTGATCTCGGCGCGGGTGCCGAACTCGGCCTGGCCCTTGGGGCGTACCGAGACGTTGCAGTCGCAGCGCAGCGAGCCTTCGGCCATGTTGCCGTCGCAGATGCCCAGGTAGCGCACCAGCGCGTGGATCGCCTTGACGTAGGCCACCGCCTCCTTGGCCGAACGGATGTCCGGTTCGGAAACTATCTCCAGCAGCGGTGTGCCGGCACGGTTGAGGTCGATGCCGCTCATGCCGTGGAAGTCTTCGTGCAGGCTCTTGCCTGCGTCTTCTTCCAGGTGTGCGCGGGTGATGCCGATGCGCTTCTGGCTGCCGTCTTCCAGGGTTATGTCGAGAAAACCCTTGCCGACGATGGGGTCATCCATCTGGCTGGTCTGGTAGCCCTTGGGTAGGTCCGGGTAGAAGTAGTTCTTACGGGCGAAAATGTTCGTGCCGGCGATTTCGGCATCGATCGCCAGGCCGAACTTGCAGGCCATGCGCACGGCTTCGGCGTTGAGCACCGGCAGCGTACCGGGCATGCCCAGGTCAACCAGGCTGGCCTGGGTGTTGGGCTCGGCGCCGAAGGCGATGGCGCTGGCGGAGAAGATCTTCGATTGGGTGCTGAGCTGGGCGTGAATTTCCAGCCCTATTACGGTTTCCCATTGCATGGTTAAGTCTCGATTATCTGAGGAATTACGAGGCTTGGTGCTCGATGAGCTTCGCAATCTTGATTACTCATACGAACTTTGTAGCCCTGTTTCACGAGGGCTATCAGCTCGGCTTCATCTTGTACCCGGACATAGTCTTTCTCGAATCGGCTTTTGCTCGCTACGAACAGACCGTCCGCATGCTTGTGTGGACTTAGTTGGCTGCCAATCGCTTTACCGCGTTTGGTTATGTAGCAAAGAACTGCCATCTCAAAATCCGCTCGGGGCTTGTTTATGCCAGTCAGTGACCTGTTGGTACTGGTGGGCGACGTTGAGCAAGCGACCTTCCTGGAAGTAAGGGGCGAGCAGTTGCACGCCGACCGGCAAACCATCGATGAACCCGGCCGGCATCGACAGGCCGGGGATGCCAGCGAGGTTGGCGGTGATGGTGTAGATGTCCTCCAGGTAGGCGGCGACCGGATCGTTGCTCTTCTCGCCGAGTTTCCAGGCCAGGTTCGGCGTGGTTGGGCCGAGGATCACGTCGACCTCGTTGAAGGCGGCGACAAAATCATTCTTGATCAGCCGACGGATCTTCTGCGCCTTCAGGTAGTAGGCGTCGTAGTAACCGGCGGACAGCGCGTAGGTGCCGACCATGATCCGGCGTTTCACCTCCGCGCCGAAGCCTTCGCCGCGCGAGCGCTTGTACAGGTCTTCCAGATTCACCGGGTTTTCGCAGCGATAGCCGAAGCGCACACCGTCGAAGCGCGACAGGTTGCTGCTGGCTTCGGCCGGAGCGATCACGTAGTAAGCGGGAATCGCGTGCTGCATGTTCGGCAGGCTGATCTCTTTAACCGTGGCACCGAGCTTTTTCAGCTCTTCGACCACTGCCATGACTTTCTCGCCGATACGCGCATCCAGGCCGGCACCGAAGTATTCCTTGGGCAGGCCGATACGCAGGCCACTCAATGGCTGGGTCAGCGCGGCCAGGTAGTCATCAACCGGCTGATCGACGCTGGTGCTGTCCTTGGCATCGAAGCCGGCCATGGCCTGCAGCATCAGCGCACAGTCTTCGGCCGTGCGCGCCAGCGGGCCGCCCTGATCGAGGCTGGAGGCGTAGGCGATCATGCCCCAGCGCGAGACGCGGCCGTAGGTCGGCTTGATCCCGGTGAGGTTGGTCAGCGCCGCCGGCTGGCGGATCGAACCGCCGGTGTCGGTGCCGGTGGCGGCCGGCAGCAGGCGTGCGGCTACGGCGGCAGCCGAGCCGCCGCTGGAGCCGCCCGGTACGCGGCTCAGGTCCCAGGGGTTCTTCACCGGGCCGTAGTGGCTGGATTCGTTGGCCGAACCCATGGCGAACTCGTCCATGTTCAGCTTGCCCAGGGTCACGGCGCCGGCGCTGGCGAGCTTCTCCACCACTGTGGCGTTATAGGGCGCTTTGAAACCAGTGAGGATCTTCGAGCCGCAGCTGGTCAATACGCCTTCGGTGCAGAACAGGTCCTTGTGCGCGATCGGTGCGCCGAGCAGGGCGGTGTGCTCGCCCGCAGCGCGACGGGCATCGGCGGCTTTCGCCTGCTGCAGAGCCAGTTCTTCGGTCACGGTGATGAAGCTGTTGAGTTGCGGGTCGAGTTGCTGAATGCGCGCCAGCAGGCTGCGGGTCAGTTCTTCGGAGGAGAATTGTTTGTCGGCGAGTCCGCGGGCGATCTCGGCCAGGGTCAATTGGTGCATGGCTAGGCTCTTTCCCTTACTCGATGACTTTAGGAACCAGGTACAGTCCGTTTTCGACCGCAGGCGCGATGGCCTGGTAAGCGTCGCGCTGGTTGCGTTCGGTAACCTGGTCGGCACGCAGGCGTTGAGTGGCTTCCAGCGGGTGGGCCAGCGGTGCGATGCCGCTGGTGTCGACCGCCTGCATCTGATCGATCAGGCCGAGAATGTTGTTGAGCGTCTCGGTGGTTCGTGGGATATCGCCATCATTCAGGCCCAGTCGGGCTAGGTGGGCGATTTTCTCCACCTCGGAGCGTTCGAGCGCCATAGGGTTCTCCAGATAGGCGGCAGCCGATTAAGACCGCCAGTGGAAATGTGAACGGAGTCGCCGTGCATGAAATATGCAGGGAACAGATGCCGTGAGCTGGCGGTCATAGGCCGCGATGATGGGCCTAGAAGCCCGGAAAAACAGGCAATCTAACATATTGGTGCCTTGCTCAAAATCCCTGCCGTTGTTAGAGTTTGCCGCACTTTTTTACCCACGCGTTGCCTAGGGTCCCTATCCCATGTTCAAGAAACTGCGTGGCATGTTTTCCAGCGATTTGTCAATTGACCTGGGCACTGCCAATACCCTTATTTATGTTCGTGAGCGCGGTATCGTGCTGAACGAACCGTCCGTGGTCGCGATCCGTACCCACGGCAACCAGAAGAGCGTCGTGGCGGTTGGTACCGAAGCCAAGCGCATGCTCGGTCGTACCCCGGGTAATATCGCTGCCATCCGCCCAATGAAGGATGGGGTGATCGCCGACTTCAGCGTCTGCGAGAAGATGCTGCAGTATTTCATCAATAAAGTGCATGAAAACAGCTTTCTGCAGCCCAGCCCGCGTGTGCTGATCTGTGTGCCGTGCAAGTCCACCCAGGTGGAGCGTCGCGCCATCCGCGAGTCGGCCATCGGCGCCGGCGCTCGCGAAGTGTTCCTGATCGAAGAACCGATGGCTGCCGCCATCGGTGCCGGCCTGCCGGTGGAAGAGGCGCGTGGTTCGATGGTCGTGGATATCGGCGGCGGCACCACGGAAATTGCGCTGATCTCGCTGAACGGCGTGGTCTATGCGGAGTCGGTACGTGTGGGTGGCGATCGCTTCGACGAATCCATCATCACCTACGTGCGCCGCAACTACGGCAGCTTGATCGGTGAAGCCACTGCCGAGCGGATCAAGCAGGAAATCGGCACCGCTTACCCAGGTGGCGAAGTCCGGGAAGTCGACGTGCGCGGGCGCAACCTGGCCGAAGGCGTGCCACGCAGCTTCACCCTGAACTCCAACGAAGTGCTGGAAGCCTTGCAAGAGTCGCTGGCGACCATCGTCCAGGCGGTCAAGAGCGCGCTGGAGCAGTCGCCGCCCGAGCTGGCTTCGGACATCGCCGAGCGCGGCCTGGTGCTGACCGGCGGCGGCGCCTTGCTGCGCGACCTGGACAAGTTGCTGGCCCAGGAAACCGGCCTGCCGGTGATCGTCGCCGAAGACCCGCTGACCTGCGTCGCCCGTGGCGGTGG